>NZ_LDNX01000111.1:0-90207 GCF_001027955.1 Kocuria sp. SM24M-10
CACGTATGTGAGCGGGAGCGCGGTTCCGACGGAACCGCGCTCCCGCTCACATCGGGACGACGTCTGGAGCGGGGAAACCCCACGGCACTGCTCCCTGTCGGAATTGGTTACCGCACCACTCTTCCCAGCCTGATATATGAGTCGTATGCTCAGGGTGGATCCGCCCACGGATCGACCGCCAACTCGACGAGGAGTGGAACAGCATGCGAGAACTCGCGCACCGGCTCGACCGGCTGGGCACCGAAACCGCCTTCAGCGTCGCCCAGGCCGCGGCCGCCTGGAAGGCGCAGGGGAACCGCGTGTACCCCTTCCACCTCGGCGACATCAACATCCCGACGGCCCCGCACATCATCGAGGCCATGAACCGGGCCATCGCCGACGGCTACACGGGCTACTGCCCCGGCCCCGGCATCCCCCAACTGCGGGAGGCTCTCGCCGAGGACCTCGGCTCGCGCCGCGGCATCGACCTCACCCCCGAGAACGTCGTCGTGATGACCGGCGGCAAGCCCGTCATCACGAAGTTCCTGCAGGCCGTCATGAACCCGGGCCAGGAGGTGCTCTACCCGAACCCCGGCTTCCCGATCTACGAGTCGCAGATCGAGTACCTCGGCGGCACGGCCGTGCCGTACCGCTACCTCCCCACGCCGGACGGCTTCGCGATCGACCTCGACCAGGTGCGCGCCTCGATCACCCCGAACACGGTCGCCATCATCTACAACGACCTGCAGAACCCGATCTCGGCCGAGTCGACGGCGGCCGAGCGCGAGGCCGTCGCACAGCTGGCCCAGGAGCACAACCTCTGGGTGCTCTCCGACGAGGCCTACTTCGAGACGCGCTACGAGGGGGTCTCGAGCTCGATCGCCTCGCTGCCCGGCATGGCCGAGCGCACCGTCATCCTCTACACGTTCAGCAAGAAGTTCGCCATGACCGGCTCGCGCCTCGGCTGCGCCGTCGCGCCGCCCGAGATCGCCAAGGTGCTCAGCACCCTCAACACCAACGACGAGTCCTGCACCACGCACTACGTGCAGTGGGCCGGCGTCGAGGCGCTCCGCGGCCCCCAGGAACCCGTGCAGCAGATGCTCGACGTCCTGCGCGAGCGTCGCGACGCCGCCTGTGAGCTCGTGAATGCCACTCCCGGCATGCACGTGGCCGTGCCGCAGTCGACCTTCTACCTGTTCCCGGACGTCACCGCCGCCATGGAGCGCATGGGGTACACGGCGGTCGGCGAATTCGCCACGGCGGCGCTGCACGAGACCGGCGTCTCCTTCTGTACGCGGGAGCACTTCGGCCGGCGCCAGCCGGGTGAGGAGCAGCAGTACATCCGGCTGGCCTACTCGGGCATCGACGTCGCCGACATCCGCGACGGCCTCGGCCGCCTGTGCCAGTGGATCGAGTCGGCATGAGCCGGGTCGTCGTCACGGGACGGGTGCCCGACGCCGCCGTCGAGAAGCTCCGCGCCGAGCACGAGGTCGACGCCTGGCCGGGCCCGCAGTCGATCGACCGCGAGGAACTCCTGCGCCGCGTGGCCGGCGCCGACGCCGTGGTGAGCCTGCTCACCGAACGCGTCGACGCCGAGCTGCTCGACGCCGCCGGCCCGCAGCTGAAGGTGGTCGCGAACGTCGCCGTCGGCTACGACAACATCGACGTCCCGGCCTGCAGCGAGCGCGGTGTCGTGGCCACCAACACCCCCGGGGTGCTCACGGAGGCCACCGCGGACATCGCGCTGGGCCTCGTCCTCATGGCGACCCGCCGGCTCGGCGAGGGGGAACGGCTCATCCGCTCCGGCCAGGAGTGGAAGTGGGGCATGTTCTTCCTGCTCGGCAGCAGCCTGCAGGGCAAGACCCTCGGCGTCGTCGGCATGGGCGGCATCGGCCAGGCGACCGCGCGCAGGGCCAAGGCCTTCGGCATGGAGATCGTCTACCAGTCGCGCAGCGAGATCGATCCCGGGGTCGCCGCCGAGCTGGGCGCCCGGCGGGTCGAGCTCGACGAGCTGCTGGCCGTCTCCGACGTCGTGTCGCTGCACTGCCCCTACGGGCCCGCCACGCGCCATCTGATCGGCGCCGAGCAACTGGCGGCGATGAAGGACACCGCGTACCTCGTCAACACCGCGCGCGGACCGATCGTCGACGAGGCGGCGCTCGCTTCCGCGCTGCGCGAGGGCCGGATCGCGGGCGCCGGACTGGACGTCTACGAGCACGAGCCCCAGGTGCAGCCCGAGCTGCTGGAGCTCGACAACGTGGTGCTGGTGCCGCACCTGGGCTCCGCCACCGTGGAGACGCGCACCGCGATGGCGGTGCTCGCCGCCGACAACGTGCTCGCCGTGCTCGGCGGGGAGCGGCCGCCGACGCCGATCGGGTAGCGGCCGGGCCGTCCGTCGCTCAGGACAGGACCGCGGTGACCGGCTCCCGGACGTCCTCCGCCGTCGGACGCGGCGTCCGGGCCCGCACCGGCCCGGACGCCGACGCCTTGCCGAGGATGGCACTTTCCTGATATCCGTCGATTCCCTGCCAGTTCCGTGGGAGCATGGACCCATGATCAGCAACGTGGCCGTCATCGTGTTCGACGAGGTCTCCCCCTTCGAGCTCGGGGTGGCCTGCGAGGCCTGGGCGATCGACCGCTCCGGGGACGGGCTGCCGGTCATGGACTTCGCCGTGTGCAGCCCGGACGGGCGGCCGGTCCGCACGATCGCCGGCTTCGACGTGGCCGTTCAGCACGGGCTCGACCGGGTGGCCGAGGCGGATCTCGTGGTCCTGCCGGCGATGTCCCGGGGCATCCCGGTCCCGGCGGAGGTGATCCACGCGCTGCGCACGGCCCACGACCGGGGGGCCCGGATCCTGTCCATCTGCTCGGGCGCGTTCGTGCTGGGGGCCGCCGGGCTGCTCGACGGCCGCCGCTGTACCACCCACTGGATGCACACCGCGGAGCTGGCCGAGCGGTTCCCGGCCGCCCAGGTGGTGCCCGAGGTCCTCTACGTCGAGGACGGCACCATCCTCACCAGCGCCGGCACCGCGGCGGGCCTGGACGCCTGCCTGCACCTGTGGCGCCAGGAGTTCGGCTCGGCGGCCGCCAACACCGTGGCCCGGCGCATGGTCGTGCCGCCGCAGCGCCAGGGCGGGCAGGCGCAGTTCATCAAGGACCCGGTGCCCGAGCAGCGGGCCGAGACGCTGGACCCGCTGCTCACCTGGATCGTGGGGCACCTCGACGAACCGCTCGACGTCGACGCCCTGGCCCGGCGCGCGGCCATGTCCCCGCGCACCTTCGCCCGCCGGTTCCGCGACGAGACCGGCACCACCCCGCACGCCTGGATCACCGCGCGGCGCCTGCACCGGGCCGAGCAGCTCCTCGAGGAGACCGACCTGCCGGTCGAGCGCATCGCCGCGGACGTGGGCTTCGGCAACGCGGCCACGCTGCGCCACCACTTCACCCGGATCCGCCGGCTCAGCCCGCAGCAGTACCGCCGCCGCTTCGCGACCGCCTCGTGAGCACCGCCTGAGCACGATCTTGGCCGCGATGACGCGGCCGAGATGCTCCGTGATGGTCGCGGCCGGGGCCCAGACAATGCCCCTGCCGGCTCCGGAGCGAGGCACTGGCACATTTGGCAGATAATGACCGGAGAGAGGCATTTCTGCCACTCGTACGCCGGGGCCCGGGCGACCAGGCTTGTCAGTGTGAGAGTGGGCCGGATCGGACCGGCGCACGACAGGCAAGGAGCCAACCATGATGACGGACCTGTTCCTGATGCTGGCCGCAGCCGCCGTGCTGTCGGTGTACACGCTGATCGGGCGCCTGGCCATTCCCGCGGAGGAGCGGGTGCCGCTGCGTGACCTCGGCTGGGACGGCTGGGTGCACACGCTGCAGCGCAGCCTGGTCGCCCTGGGCGACTCCGCACCGGGCGCCGGCGCGGTGCGGGGACGGTGAGGCAACGGGGCTGACCGTGGCGGCCCGGCCCGACGAGGGCCCCGGTGCGTGGTCGCACCGGGGCCCCCGTTGCTGGCGTCTAGAGGTCGTGCTCCTCCAGGACGTCGAGGTTGCGGAAGACGGGTTCGCCGTCCATGAGCTCTGTCAGCTTCCGCGCGTACTCCTGGGTCTCCGGGAGGTTCGAGTTCTCCATGGCGGACTCGTAGGAGTCGAAGTGGACGATGTGGGTGTAGCGGTTCGGGTCGTCGCGGTCCTGCGTCGACAGGACCCGCCGGGCGGTCCTGTTCCCCTGGGAGCTGCGCTCCCACTCCGCGACGATCTTCTCCACCTCCTCCGGCTTCGAGGTGCTGAACTCGATCAGCTGGACGAAGGCCATGACGCACGCTCCTTCGGATCTGGCCCTTTCCGGGGCCAACAGTTTAAGTCCGAGTCCTTGCGCTGGAGTGAGTGGACGAAGAATGACAGCCCGTAGCGTGGACTCCACCACCTGCCGGGCGTCCCGCTGCCCATGGACCGCCCGACGCCCCACTACGACCAGGAGAGCCCGACCCGATGAAGATCCTGATTCCCGACACCACGGACATCGACCCGGCGGACCTCACCGGCCACGAGGTCGTCCGCTACGACGCGGCGGTCCCCGTCCCGGCGGAGCACGCCGACGCGGAGGTCGTCGTCGTCTGGGGCACCCCGCCCGACGCCCTGCAGGAGACGGCGCGCCGGCTCTCCCGCGTGCAGCTGGTGCAGGCGCTGGCGGCCGGTCCGGACAGCGTCCTGGAGGCCGGGTTCCGCGAGGAGGCCGTGATCTGCACCGGGGTCGGCCTGCACACCCTGCCCGTGGCCGAGCACGCACTGGCGCTGATGCTGCACCTGGTCCGGCAGCTGCCGACTGCGGCGCGAAGCCAGGAGGAGCGCTCCTGGGACCCGCGGCTGGGCGGGCTGCAGCCGCTGCACCCCGAGGACCGGGTCACCACGCTCCTGGACGCGCACGTGCTCATCTGGGGGTTCGGCGCGATCGGGCAGCACCTGGCCGGCCTGTGCACCGCCCTGGGCGCCCGGGTCACCGGCGTGGCGCGCAGCGCCGGCGAGCGCGGCGGATACCCGGTCGTCACCCCGGAGCAGCTGCCCGAGCACCTGCCCGGGACGGACGTGCTCGTCCTGATCCTGCCGCAGGACCCGGCGACCGAGCGGGCGCTGAACCGTGAGCGGCTCGACGCCCTGCCCCCGCGCGCTCTCGTCGTGAACGTGGGGCGGGGATCGACCGTCGACGAGGACGCACTGGTGGACGCCCTCGACGCCGGGTCCATCGCCGGCGCGGCGATCGACGTCGCCGCCCAGGAGCCGCTGCCCGCGGAGTCCCCCCTGTGGTCGGCGCCGCACCTGACCATCACCCCGCACATGGCCGGCGGCCGGCCCATCGGGGCCGCGCCGCTGCTGCTCGAGAACCTCCGGGCCCTGGCGCAGGGCGGCGACTTCACCAACCGGGTCGACCGCACGTGAGCACCGGACCGGGGCGTCCGGTGACGCGCAGCGCCCGTTCCTGACGACGCCCTCGCGCACACCGCTCAGGGGCACCGTTCGGAAGAGCCCGCCGGGACGCCCAGCACGGCATCGAGCCCCTCGGCCCCCGTCCTTGCCGGCCGACCGGAATGCCCGCTTTCCGGACGTCGGACTTGTGGGAGCCCCCTCCGCGCCGCAAGGATGAACCCGTGCCCGAACCCTGCCTCGGGGACTTCCCGCCGCAGCACGTCCGCGGCGGCCCGCCGGCGGGAGGCTCTGCACGCGGTGTGCAACCGATCAGGTGCGAGAACCGAAGAACCCCGACAGGAACGGCGGTAGGGCCCATGAACTGGTATTTGGTGTGGATCGTGGGGTTCCTGCTCCTCCTCTTCGCCGTCAGCGTGCGGTCGGCGAAGACGGTGAAGACCGCGGACGACTACGCGATGGCCGACTTCCGCCTCGGCTTCTTCCCGATCTGCGGCTCGGTCATCGCCACGGTGACGGGCTCGGCGGCGCTGATCGGCGGGGCCGGCCAGGGCTTCGAGCTGGGGATCTCCTACGCCGTCACCGTCATCAGCTTCACCCTGTTCACGATCGTCGCGGTGCTGGTCCTGGGTCCCACGATCCGCGCCCTGCGGCTCTACACCGTCCCGGAGCTGTTCGCCCGCCGGTTCGGGAAGCTCTCGGCCCTGATCCCGGCGCTGATCATCGGCTTCCTCTACATGACCCCCACGTTCGGCATGCAGCTGGTGGGCATGAGCTCGATCCTGTCCTCGATCACCGACCTGCCGGTCTTCTGGGGCATCGTCCTCGGCTTCGCGGTGACCCTGGTGTTCACCATGATCGGCGGAATGCCCAGCGTGGCCTGGACCGACACCGTCCAGACCGTCGTCATCGTGGCCGGTGTGGCGCTCATGCTCGTGCTGGGCATCGTGTACGTGGGCGGCCCCTCGGTCGTCGTCGAGGCCACCCCCGGCCGCCTGCTGGACTTCGGCAGCATCGGCTTCACGGAGCTGCTGAACTGGTTCCTGGTCTTCGGGCCGTTCTACATCGTCTGGCAGACCACGTGGCAGCGCCTGACGGCGGCCCGCTCCACCCGGACCGGGATCTCCGCCGTCGTCGTCGGGTTCGTCATCTCCGGGGTCATCGCGGTGCTGGCCATCCTCATCGGCATCACCGCGGTCCAGGCGTTCCCGGCCGGGACGGACCCGGACGCCGTCTACACGTCGTTCGTCGCGGAGGTGTTCCCCGGGTCCGTCGGCGGTCTGCTCATGGTCTCGCTGCTGGCGGCCCTGCTCACCGGCGCGACGTCGTTCCTGCTGAGCGGGGCGATCAACATCTCGAAGGACATCTACCAGGGGTGGGTCAACCCTGCGGCCGACGACGCCAGGATCCTGCGCGTCTCCCGTCTGTCGGTCGGCTTCATGGCCGTACTCGGCCTGCTGATCGCCCTGTGGGTCGAGGACATCATCGCGATCTACCAGGTGGCGCTGTCCTTCACGGCGGCCGCGCTGGTCGCGCCGGTGCTCGCGGCCATGTTCTGGGAGCGGGCCACGAAGGCCGGCGTCATCGTCAGCACGATCGGCGCCCTGGCCGCGACCCTGCTCTGGCGCCTGGCCGGGCAGCCGTTCGGCCTGCACGAGATCGCGCCGGGCCTCGTGGTCTCGGCCGTGCTGCTGGTCGTGGTGAGCCTCCTGACGCCCCACGCGCGGGAGGAGCAGGTCACCGCCTACGTCCACGAGTTCCGCCGCGGCCGCCTGCGCGCACCGGACGCGCCGGACGCGCCGGACGCGCCGACGGAGGACACCGCGGCGCCGACGGGGCAGGACGGTCCGAGCCTCGCGGCACCCCGCCGCGACGGCCGGGACTGAGCCGACCCCGCGGACGCCCGAGCCCACCACCGAGAGGACCCCATGGAGCCCACCACCGTCTACCCGGCCCGCACCGTCCGCACCATGGACCCGGCCCGGCCCGTGGTGGAGGCCGTCGCCGTGCGCGGCGACCGGATCCGCGCCGTCGGAGGCGTCGCCGAGCTGCTGTCCTATCCGGGCGCGGAACTCGACGAGCGATACGCGGACGCCGTCCTGCTGCCCGGCTTCGTCGAGGCGCACAGCCACGCCGGCTCCGGCAACGTGTGGGCCAGCACGTACGTGGGCCTCGTGGACCGCACCGATCCCGACGGGCGCCGGTGGCCCGGCTGCCGGACCATCGACGAGGTGCTGGACCGGCTGCGGGAGGCGCAGGCGGAGCTGGACGCCCCGGACGCTCCCCTGCTGGCCTGGGGCCTGGATCCCATCTACTTCCCGGGGCAGCCGCTCGCCGCCGCGGAACTGGACCGGGTCTCCGCCACGCGCCCGATCCACGTCTCCCACACCAGCGGGCACGTGTGCGCCGTGAACTCCGCGGTCCTGGACCGGTTCGGCATCGACGCCGCCACCCCCGTTCCCGGGGTGGTCAAGGACGACGCGGGCCGGCCCACCGGGGAGCTGCGGGAGTTCGCGGCGATGGGCCTCGTCGGCGAGCTCACCGCGGGCTCCGGCCTGCTCACCATCGACGCGCGGGCGCTGCGCCGGTTCGGCCAGGACGGGGTCAACACGGGCACCACCACGCTGACCGACCTGGGGTCGCTGATCCTGATGGACGACGACGGCGTGGCGCTGTACCGCTCGAGCGTCGACGACGACTTCCCGGCCCGGCTCAACGTCTTCCACTTCGGCGCCGGCGTGGGTCCCGTGTCCCGCTCCCTGCCCGAGGCCGCGCAACGGCTGGTCCGGCTCCGGGAGCTGAACACGGAGCGGCTGCGCTTCGGCAACGTCAAGCTCATGCTGGACGGCTCCATCCAGGGCTTCACCGCACGCCTGCTGGAGCCGGGCTACCTCAACGGCGAGCCGAACGGGATCTGGGCCGTGAGCCCGGAGGAGTTCCGCGAGGCCTTCGAGACGTTCCACCGGGCCGGGCTGCTGATCCACGTGCACTGCAACGGGGACCAGACCACCCAGCTCTTCCTGGACACGCTCGAGGCCGTGCTCGTGGCGCACCCCCGCCCCGACCACCGGCACACCTGCACGCACTCGCAGCTGAGCACCGCCGCCCAGTACCGGCGGATGGCCGCCCTGGGCGCGTGCGCCAACGTCTTCGCCAACCACATCTGGGCCTGGGGCGACCAGCACATGGATCTCACCGTGGGCCCGGACCGGGCGGCGCGCATGAACGCCGCCGCCACGGCGCTGCGGCTGGGCGTGCCGATCTCGCTGCACTCCGACACCCCGGTCACGCCGCTGGGCCCGCTGCACTCGGTCAAGCACGCCGTGACGCGGCTGACGGTGTCCGGACGGGTCATGGGCGAGCACGAGCGGATCGGCGTGCAGGAGGCCCTGGAGGCCGTCACCGTCGGCGGGGCGTACCTGCTGAAGATGGACCACGAGGTCGGCTCGCTCGAGGCCGGCAAGTTCGCGGACCTGGCCGTCCTGGCCGAGGACCCGCTCGCCGTGGCCCCCGAGGAGATCGGGGACATCCACGTCCTCGGCACGGTGGTCGGCGGCCGCCACCACGCCACCCGGGTCCCGGCCCCGCCGGCGGGCGCAGCGCCGTGACCGCCCGGCTGGGGATCATCGGCGGCTACCTGGGCTCCGGGAAGTCCACGCTGGTGAACCGGCTGCTGGCCGGGGTGCTGCCCGGCCGGACCGCCGTGGTCGTCAACGACTTCGGCAGTGTCAACATCGACGCGGACCTCATCGCCTCGGCCTCCGGGGACACGATCGAGCTGACCAACGGGTGCATCTGCTGCCAGATCAGCGACGACGCCCTGCGCACCATGACCGCCCTGGCCGCCCGCGGGGACCTGGACCACGTGCTGTGCGAGGTCAGCGGCGTGGGCGACCCCGCCCAGCTGGCCGCGTGGCGGGACTTCCCGGGCTTCTCCCCCGGCCCGGTGCTGGTCTGCGCGGACGCGACCGCCGTGCGCCGGCTGCTGCGGGACGAGTACGTCGGGGACACCGTGCGGCGCCAGCTCACCGCGGCCGAGGTGGTGCTCGTGACGAAGACCGACCTCGCGCTGCCCGCCGAGACGCAGGAGGCCGTGGAGGCCTGCCGGGAGGCCGCACCGCGGGCGCGTCTGCTCGTGCAGGATCCCACCGACCCCGGCGCGGCGGCGACGGCCGCCTTCGCCGGCCCGGTCCCGGGGACGCAGAACGGCGGAGCGCCGCCGGACGACCCCGCGGACCGCCACGCGACGACCCACAGGTCCACCGCCCTGGAGGACCTCGGCCCGCTCGACGTCGCCGCGTTCGCCCGGGTGCTGGCCGGGCAGGCGGGGCGGCTGGTCCGGGCCAAGGGATTCCTCCAGGATCCGGCCGGGCGGTGGCACGAGATCCAGCTCTCGGGCGGACGGGTGGACCTGCGCCCCCGCCCGCCCGGCCGGCCCGCACCGGAGCACCCGGTCCTGGTGCTCATCGCGGCGGACCCGGACGCCGAGGACATCCTGGGCGAGGTCCGTACCGTCCTGCTCCACGCAGCGACGTCCCCGCCGGGGTGAGCCCCGGCCTCGGCGGCTCGGTCGTTTCCGCGGTGGACGCCGGCTTCCCCGGCGTCGTCCGGGACCGAGTTACCGGGATGGTCCCGGCCGGGGGCTTCGCGCCCGCAACGAAATGTTGCCTGTGGTGTGCGTCATATTCAGGCACCGTTTGCGGGCCCGGCGGCAGATCCTCCATGGTGGTCGTGGGGAAAGACCAGGGCCTGACCAGAGGCACTTCTGGTCACCCGCAGCCGTTGCGCACCACTCGCTGGACAAGGGAGTCCCCGAGGCGGTCGCAGCGGCCGTCCCTACCCTGAGGGGGGGAGCGCTGGAGGCGGATCGTGCTGGGGGGCATGATCCGCCTCCAGCCATGTCCGCACCCGGTCCCGCACCGCCGAGGTCCTCCTGCAGCCGGGCCGTTCGCCGCACGTCGATCGGGGTGCTGTGTCCCGTCAGGGGGTCCAGCCCAGGACCTGCCCGCCGAACGACATCAGGCCGAACCAGCTCACCGCGGCCACGACGGGCACGAGCAGCACCAGGTAGGACCGGCGCTGCACCAGCCGCACGCCGACGACGGTGAGGACCGCCCACCAGACCAGCAGCAGCACCACGGCCCACAGCGGGGCCATCAGACCGCTGGCCAGGTAGAAGTACCCCGCCACGAGGTGGGCGACCGCAGCCAGCACGACCGCGAGCACGAACCCGGGCTGTCTCCGCGTCGTCATGCAGCCACTGTGCGCCCCCGCACGGCGTGTGCGCAATGGTGAACTCCGGGCCGACAGGCCGGGGCCGCCCGGGAGGTCCCGCCCCCCGGGGGATCTCCTACAGCACGCGGCTGTAGAACACGGTGGGCAGCGGGGTGAAGCCTCCGGCGGCATAGGCGGCCCGGGCGGAGGCGTGCGCGTCGTCACCGCCGGTGCTCGCCCAGGCGACGACGCATCCGGCAGCGCGCATCGCCGTCAAGGTCCCCTCGATCAGGGCGCGGCCGAGGCCGCTCCGCTGGTGCCGGGGGTCGACCGCGAGCAGCGTGATCTCCCCTTGGGGCCCGGCGGGACCGGGGTGGACCGCCCAGGCCGCGTAGCCGGCGGGTGCGCCGTCGAGGTCGGCGACGAGGAACTGGTGCCGGCGCTCCGGGGCGGTGAGCTCCGTCAGGGTGTCGCGGTAGTCCTGCTGCCACTGTCCGTTCTGCCGGGCGAACAGCTCAGGGCCCAGCTGGTGGCGGATGCCGTCCTGGATGGGCCGGAAGGCGCGGACGGTGAGGCCGATGAGGGTCTCGAGGTCGTCGGCGCGGAAGGTGCGAAGGTGCATGGTCCGTCTCCTGGTGCGTGGGGAATCCCGCGGCCCGGGTCCGGGTCGCGGAAGGAGCTCGTTCCCGAGGCGGCGGGGCCTCGGCACGGTCAGGAGCGGGTGCGCGCGGCGGCGGGGCACATCACAGCTCCAGCGTAGGCCAGGTCCGTGACACCGGGACATGGACTGCCTGCCGAAGCCGCGCCGTCCGCGGAGACCGCGCGGGCGAACCTGGGGATCCTCTCGGAATCAGCGCTGGGAGCCCGGCCGGCGGTGCGGCGGGAAATAGACTGGTCGGCGCATCTGCATCCCCGACCAATGGAGTGTGTGTACCACCGTCATGGGCCCATCGCCTGCGAGCCCCGGGTCGTCCGACGACCCGGGCGACAGTTGTCCTTTTCACGCCACAGCTGACCACCGCCGCAGGCTCCGGCCCGGCTCCTCCTCCCCGGGGGTGAGCCCCCGATGATCGGAGCGCTCCTCACCCTGCTCCTGGGCATCGTGGTGATCCTCGCGATCATCGCCGCCAACGGGTACTTCGTGGCCCAGGAGTTCGCCTACATGTCGGTGGACCGCGCCCGCCTGGGGGCCCGCGCCGACGCCGGCGACAAGGCCGCCCAGCGCGCGCTGAAGGTGACCCGCCGCACCTCGTTCATGCTCTCGGGCGCCCAGCTGGGCATCACCGTCACCGGCCTGCTCATCGGCTACGTCGCCGAGCCCATGGTCGGGGAGTCCCTCGCCGTGCTGCTGGGCGAGGCGGGGATTCCCGCGGCGCTGAGCATCACGGTGGGCACGGTGATCGCCCTGGTCGTGGCCGCCGTGGTGCAGATGATCTTCGGTGAGCTGTACCCGAAGAACCTCGCCATCGCGAACCCCGAGCCGCTCGCCCGGGCGCTGGCCCGCTCCACGACGATCTACCTGGCGCTGTTCGGCTGGCTCATCACCGTGTTCGACCACGCCGCCAACGCCCTGCTGCGCCTGGTGCGCGTGGAGCCGGTGCACGACGTCGACTCCACCGCGACCGTCGAGGACCTCGAGCGCATCGTGGCCGACTCCCGTCAGAGCGGGGACCTGCCCGAGGAGCTGTCGGTGCTCATCGACCGCATCATCGACTTCCCGGACCGGGACGTCGAGCACGCCATGATCCCCCGCTCCCAGGTCGGCGCCGTCACCCCGGACACCACCGTGGGCGAGCTGCGCGCCCTCATGGCCGCCGAGCACACCCGGTACCCGGTCCTCTCCGAGACCGAGGAGCCCCTCGGCGTCGTCCAGCTCGCCGACCTGCTGCGCAGCAACGCGCCCGACGACGCCGCGGTGGCCACCATCATGGCGCCCCCGCTGGTGCTGCCCACGCTCATGTCCCTGCCCGACGCACTGGCCCGGCTGACGGAGTCGCGCCACGAGCTGGCCTGCGTCATCGACGAGTACGGCGGCTTCGCCGGCGTCCTGACGGTCGAGGACCTGGCCGAGGAGCTGGTCGGGGAGATCACCGACGAGCACGACGACGAACCTCCCGCCGTCATCACGCCGGAGCAGGAAGACACCTGGCGGATGGACGGTGACATCCACGTCGACGAGGTCGAGCGCGCGGTCGGTCACGAGCTGCCCGACGGCGACTACGAGACCATCTCGGGCCTGCTCATCGCCCACCGCGGTGAGCTGCCGGCCACCGGGGACGTGGTGCGCATCGAGCTGCCCGACGACCCCCGCGACCTCGTCCTGGACGACCCCGTGCACCGGGCGCTCGACGTCGAGGTGCTGGAGCTGTCCCGGCACGTGCCCAGCGAGCTGCTCGTGCGGCTCGTCGAGACCACCGCCGAGGGCGCCGCCCCGGGTACCACCACCGACACCACCCGGGAGGAGGACCGATGACCGACCCCCTGATCGTCACCGTCGCCACCGTGCTGCTCATCGTGCTCAGCGCGTTCTTCGTGGTCATCGAGTTCGCCCTGCTGGGGGCCCGCAGCCACCGGCTCGAGGCCGAGGCCGCGACCAACCGCTCCGCCCGCGCCGCGCTGCGCGGGATCAACGAGCTGACCATCATGCTCGCCGGCGCGCAGCTGGGCATCACCGCCTGCACCTTCGCCCTGGGGGCGGTCACCAAGCCGGCCGTGGACGCGTGGCTGAGTCCGGTGTTCGCGGCCTGGGGCGCGCCCGAGGGGCTGGCCGACGGCGCCGCCTTCGGCCTGTCGCTGCTGTTCGTCACCTTCCTGCACCTGGTGGTGGGCGAGATGGCGCCGAAGTCCTGGGCGATCGCGCACCCGGAGACCTCGGCCAAGCTCATCGGCGTGCCCTCCCGCGGCTTCATCTGGGTGGTGCGGCCGCTGCTGGTCTGGGTCAACGCCATCGCCAACCGGCTGGTCGCCGCCAGCGGGGTCACCCCCGTGAACCGCGCGGCGGTCGGCGGCCAGGACGCCGAGACGATCCAGCACCTCGTGGAGCACTCCGCCTCCGTCGGGGCGCTGGACTCCTCCTTCCGCAGCCAGGTCTCCGGCGTCCTGGAGCTGGAGAAGCTCACCGTCGAGGCGCTGATCGCCTCCGACGGGCCGCCCACCACGGTGCCGGTCGGGGCCACGGCCGCCGACGTGCAGGAGGCCGCCACCCGCACCGGGCACCTGCGCATCCTCGTGGGGGACCCCGAGACCGGCGCCCCCGGCGTCGTGCACGTGCGCGACACGCTGCTCGAACCGCCGGGCCGGCCCGTGCGGGAACTGTCCCGCCCGGCGTTCGTGCTCGAGGCCGACACCCCGGTCTACGAGGCCCTGGCCAGGATCCGGGAGGCCGGCGAGCAGCTCGCCGCCGTCCGGCACGACGGCCGCTTCGTCGGGGTGATCACCCTCTCCGACGTCCTGCGGCGCGTGCTGCCCATGGAGCTCACCCCGGCGGACCAGCCAGGCTGATCCCGCTCCCCGACCTGCGGTGACGCGGTCCCCGGTGCGGTCCCGACGACCGCGCCGGGGACCGCACCGTCACACCGGCGCCGATCAGAAGGAGTCCAGGACCGCCTCGACCGGCCCCGAGCCGAGGAACGCCGCCAGCGCCGCGGCGACCCCGGCGAGCTTCCACAGGTCGCGCCGCACCCGCGCGCCGCGGACGGTGGACCGCAGCTGCTCGAAGCGCTCCTGCAGCACCGCTGGGTCCTCGGGCAGCGCGGGGTGGTCGTGCCAGGTATCCGGGCGAAGGGCCGCGGCCCTGATCCGGTCGACCTGCGCGGGCGCCAGCACGGGGCGACGCCGCTGCAGCCAGCGCAGCACCTGGCGGTCGGTGACGACGGCGACGTCCACGGGACGTTGCTTGACCGTCAGCGACTTCGGGGCGATCAGCACCAGCACCGGGGTGACCGGCACCGGCTCCCCCACCGCCGCGCTCAACCGTTTCGCCGCCCGGGCGGCCTCGTGCCGGGAGTGCGACAGGTAGTGCTGCCTGTGCCCGCCGACAAGAATGGCGCGCGCCCCGAGCCACACTGCCTTGCCCGTGTGGTTCTTCGTGTTGAGCGTGAACACGCCGGCCGGGCCGATCACCACGTGGTCAATGTCCGAGGTCCCGGCCCCGACCGGGACGGCGTGCAGCACCGTCCACTCCGGTCCGAGCCGCCCCAGGATCTGCCCGACCGCCATCTCCCCTTCCGCGCCCCGGAACCACGGGCGGCTCCGGTCGCTGAGCGGATCGGTGCCGAGAAAGCGGGCCCACCGTGACCGGGGTGGTCGCTCGTCCTGGATCCGCAGCGTCTCGGCGATCACCGCCTGGCCGGCAGGCCGGTCCGCCAGGCTGGGTCCGGGCCTCGGGCTGCTCACATCCGCCGGTGGGGGCAGGAGCCGGAACGCGGCGAAGCCCGTGCTGCGGATAGGGGCTTCGGGCGGGAACTCCCCCGGCGCCGCGGCCGGCGGGAGTCCCGCGCGGTTCCCGGCATGCACCGGCCGTGGAGAAGGCGGCAGGACGGGTGGGCCGGGCGTGGCAGGAGTCGTCATGGTCGTCGGCTTTCGGACGGAGCGGAGATGTCTTCCTGCATCTCATGTGTTTGCATTAGTACACGACAAGTCGGAGCGCCCGTGTGCCCCATTGTGACGCTGCAGCAGCGCTCGGCCCCCGTCCTCGACGCACCACGAGGCGCGGCACATCCCCGAACTGGGGACGGGCCCCTCCGTGATGATTGCATTCGCATCCATAGGCTGGAGGGGTACTGACGGCTTCCTGACAGGACCCCCATGACCTTCCTCCCGGCATCTCGCCGCCTGGGCGCCTCCGCGCTCGTCCTCCTGCTCCTGACCGGCTGCGGTGGGACGGCGGCCTCCAGCGACGCGGCACCGCCGTCGAACGCTTCCTCGACCGTGACCTCCGATGCCGCGGAGCTGCGCGGCGAGCGCGCCGTGGTGGAGCGGGTGATCGACGGCGACACCGTCGACGTCCAGCTGGGCGGCGAGGTGGTGCGGGTGCGGCTGCTCAACATCGACACCCCGGAGACCAAGGACCCGAACGAGGTCGTCGAGTGCCTCGGCCCGGAGGCTACCGCGCTGCTGGAGGAACTCCTGCCGCCGGGCACGGTGGTCGGCCTCGAGTACGACCAGGAGCGCACCGACTCCTACGGCCGCAGGCTCGCCGGCGTCTTCCTGGAGGACGGCACCCTGGTCAACGCCGAGATCGCCCGCCAGGGGCTGGGCACGCCGCTCTACATCGCCCCGAACGACCGGTTCCTGCCGCCCGTGGAGGAGGCCTTCGCCGAGGCCGAGCAGCAGCAGGCCGGCCTGCTCGACCCGGCCCACGGCTGCACCATCCCGGCGCAGCTGCAGCAGGCGACGAACGCGCTCGCCGACGCCGCGCCGGCTGATCTCGACGACGTGGCCGGAGAGGTCGCGGCTGCCCTCGCGTTCCTGGCCGCCCTG
Source organism: Kocuria sp. SM24M-10 (assembly GCF_001027955.1). Classification (NCBI taxonomy): domain Bacteria; kingdom Bacillati; phylum Actinomycetota; class Actinomycetes; order Micrococcales; family Micrococcaceae; genus Kocuria; species Kocuria sp. SM24M-10. Next base: position 16,096 of record NZ_LDNX01000111.1, read on the forward strand.
GACGCTGTCGACGGGGACGCGCACCCGCACGTGCGCCACCTGGCCGGGCTGCCGTCGCTGAAGGGCAAGCTCTCGGATGTGCGGGGAGACGTCGCCGCGCTCCGGGAGCGCGCCGCCGAGCAGCGCCGCGCGGCGGAGGCCGAGGAGCAGAGCCGCCAGGCAGAGACCGAAGCCGCCCGGCAGGCGGAGGCCGATCGTCAGGCGGAGGCGGCGCGCCAGGCCGCGGCGGCCCAGCAGGACGAGCTGGCGCACCAGGCGGAGGCGGCCCGGCAGGCGGCAGCCGACGCCGCGCGCCGGGCGGTGGCGCCCGCGCCCGCTCCGGCACCCGCACCCGCACCCGCACCCGCACCCGCACCGAAGCCTGCCCCGAACCCGGGGGCCAACATCGTCAACCAGGCACCGCCCGGGTACTACGCGGACATTCCCGGCTACACGGGTCCGCGCTGCTACGCGCCGGGCGGGAAGTTCTTCAAGCCCTGCTGAGTCCACCGGTGGGGAATCCACGGGCGGCGCAGCGACTCACCGGAGCGCGTCAAGGCGCCGGACGCCGAACCGGGCCCTTCCTGGGACGGCCTCGTCGGCCCTGAGTCTGCTGTGGCAGCTCGCCGTCGGTGACAATGGCTGGATGCTGCCTGACCGCCATCTGCTCCGGGCCGATCAGCACCAGCCCCGATGATGGCCCATCCGGCCTCGGCCATCGCTGGGCCGGACAGTCCACGCTCGCCGGACTGCGAGCCTCCCGGCTCACCTTCGGCGTGGACCCGTATGGGGCCGGGAGGCGTCAGCAGCACCGGCACCAATCACCCTCACGGTCATACGCTGCGCGCGCCAGCCACCACTGGACGTTGCGGTCCCGGTCCCGCGCAACCAGAGCCGCGTAGGCGGTGGCGGCGACCCCGGCCAGCATCCACCCGGCGAGCGAGCGCCGAGACTCGGGCGGGGCCTTGACGCCCACCAGCATGCCGAGCAGGACGGCCAGCACGTGGAGGGGCCGGCCCTCAGGGATGATTTCCACGGGGATCTCCTGACGTGGGGGAACGGGAACTGCGCATCATCGTCCCACGTCAGCGGCGTGTTTCTCGGCGGAGGAGACCGGCAGGGCGTCCCCTCTTGCGCGGACGGCAATGGCCCTCCCCCTCGTCGCGACGAGTCCGACCGGCCCCGAGGTCGGTCCACGGGAGGCCGACGACCGATGGAGTTCGCGATGTGCGACTCCGACACGGAGACGACATGAGTCACGGCCCGGCGACGATCCGGTCGATGCCCTTGGGCCGCCTCCCGCCGGGGGCCTACGGTCGGGGCAGCCGCGCTCGAGGAATCCGGCGGAACAGCCGCCAGGACGCCCTCGGGCACCGGAAGGACGAGACGATGCCGCTCTATCTGTCGAAGTTCAGCTACACCCCGGAGACCTGGGCCCGGATGATCCAGCACCCGGAGGACCGCCGCGAGGCCGCCCGGGCCTACATCGAATCGGTCGGCGGGAAGCTGCACGGATTCTGGTACGCCTTCGGCGAGCACGACGGCTACAACCTCTGGGAAGCACCGGACAACGTGTCCATGGCCGCGGTGGCCCTCGCCATCGGCGGGGGCGGGGCGCTCAGCTCGCTGGAGACCACGGTGCTCATGAGCGTCGAGGAGACGCTGGACGCCCTGGGCCGGGCCCAGCAGGTCCGGTACCGGCCACCCGGCACCTGATCCGGTCCGGTACGCCGGTCCGGGCGGGGTCCACGCCGGCGACCCCTCGGACGGCCGGTCGCCCCTCGGACGGCCGGCCGCCGGCGGCTACCCGAGCCGGCTCAGGTGCGATGCCGCGGCCATGACCGTGTTGCGCACGGGCAGGAAGTGCTGCGCGGTGCTCACGGTGTTGGCCAGGCGCGCCAGGCGCACCGTGCGGGTGGCCGGCCTGCGGCGGGCGTCGTCGTACCGGCGCAGGGCGCCGGCCACGTCCGGTGCTGCGGTCAGCGCCTCGACGAGGACCGTGGCGTCCAGAAGGGCCTCGCAGGCGCCTCTTCCGAGATTGGGCGCCATGCCGTGGGCGGCGTCGCCCAGGATCGCGGTCCGTCCGCTGACGTAGGAGGGCGGCGGAGCGACGTCGAGCAGCGTCCGCCGGTCGATCGGGGTGTCCCCGAGGGCGTCCAGCACCCGCCGCACCTCCCGGTGCCAGTCCCCGTAGAGCTCTCGGAGCAGCTGGGCGGCGCTGCGCGGAGACGTTTCCGGCGGCAGGAGATCGGCGCGGATGCTCGCGAACCAGTTGGTGTTCCCGGGGTCGTGCGGGGTGATGCCGAAGAGCCGCCCGGGCCCCCAGGTCTCCGTGATCCCGTCCGCAGGGCCGGGCACGGTGCCGCGGAAGGCGACGGTGCCCAGCGCCCGCGGGGCGGTGCCGAACAGGGCGGCGCGGGTGGGGCTGTGGATGCCTTCGGCGGCGACGAGGATGTCGGCCGCGGGCAGCTCACCGTGGTCGGTGACCGGGGTGTTCCACGCGATGACTCCCGGAGGAATCATTGCGGCCAGTGCCGTCAGCAGCACGGGCCGGGGCACCAGCCGGACCGGGCGGCCGAGGTCCATGCGGGCGATCTCGGTGCCGTCCGGCCGGAGGAGCCGCCCGCCGCGCTGCTCGACGGAGGAAGATCGGACCTCCTTCCCCACCCCCAGCCGGTCCAGGGCGTGCATGGCCTCGGGCCACATGCCCAGGGCGGTGCCGGTGTCCGGCAGGCCCGGCGAGCGCTCGAGCACGTGGACGGTCCAGCCCGCGCGGAGCAGCCCGCGGGCGGTGGCGAGACCGGCGATGCCGGCCCCGAGGACGACGGCTGATCCCTGCACGGCGCCTCCTCCGATCGGTGGTGTCCTGTTCAGTGTCTACACCCGGGGGCGGGAGGACGTCGGACGGTCGAGGGTTCAGGTCCGGTGGCCGGGCACGCCCTGGTCCGCACCGGGCCCCAGGTGGCGCCGGCCGTAGGCCTTCCCGCCCTGGACCACGGCCACGAGCAGCAGCACGAGCAGCCCGACGCTGGCCGCGGGCACCACGTCGACCGGCAGCGTGTAGGCCATCACCACCCGGGCCGCGGCGTCGAGCAGGAACGCCGCGCCGAAGGCGGCGGTCATCCGGCGCAGCAGCCGGCGGAAACCGGGGCTGGTCTCCCAGTCCCGGCGCCACCCCGCGGCGGCGCCGGCCGGCATCAGCCGCAGCGTGGCCTCGTAGAGCACCGGCTTTCCCCCCAGCAGGGAGGCGAGGATCCAGCCGCCCACCAGGGCCGTCAGCCAGCTCTCCCGGGCCAGCAGCAGGCGCGGGTCGGGGCTGAGCAGTCCGACGACGGTGCCCGCTGCGAGCACGGTGAGCGTGAACAGGCCCAGCCGCTCCAGCCGCCGGGCGCGGACGGCCGTGACCACCACCCGCGCCAGGGGCCCGACGGCGCCGAGCATGAGGGCCGTCCACGCGTCCGCCCCGGCCAGCCGGGACCCGTAGTAGAGGGCGAAGGGCAGCACCAGGTCCACCCCCAGCCACCCGGCGGCACTGCCGCCCCGGCGCGGGGTCGGAGCGGCGTCGTCGGCGGCGTCGTCGGGGGCCGGAAAGCGTGGACTGCTCATGGCGTCCTCCTCGGGACGGTGCGCTCAGCGCACCCTGCGGGTGGCGAGCTCGGCCGTGGCCACGAGCTCCCGGGTGTAGGCCGCGAGGTCGAACCCGGGGTCGGTGACCAGCCGTCCCGAGGCGGTGTCCACGGCCCCGCGCAGCAGCACGGCCATGCTGCGGGCGTCGAAGTCGCGGAACTCCCCGGCCTGCTGGCCGTCCCGCAGCATCTGCTCCAGGTGGCCCAGCACGGGGTCCTCCCCGGTCGGGGCGAACCGGGGCGCGCCGTCCGGCCCGCGCAGGTTCATCACGATCTCGGTCACGGCCCGGATGTCCGCCGGGTGGTCGGCCAGGAAGCCGAGGTTGGCCTCGAGATAGGCCCGCAGGAACGCGGCCCCGGTGCGCCCGGCGGTCGCCGCGGCGATGGCCGCCCCGGCCCGGGTGTAGACGTCGGCCACCACCTGCCCGAGCAGCCGGTCCTTGCCCGGGAAGTAGTAGGAGACCACGCCCTTGCTGGCTCCCGCCCGGCGGGCGATCTCCGTCAGGGAGGCCCGGGCGTAGCCCAGCTCCGCGATCGCCTCGACCGCGCACGCCAGGATCTGCTCGCGCCGGGCCCCCTCCGTGAACGTCCTCCCGCCGTCCCGCCCCGTGTCTGACCGCATGGTCAGATTCTCGTACGACCGGTCAAGGTCGGCCAGGGTCCGCGGGTCACGATCCGGCCACACCTGCCCGGCGGGATCGCCTCCTTCCCGTTCCGAGATGCCTCGCGGCCCGCGCCCACGTGAGAATGGGCCATGGACACGACCCCGTTCACGATCCGGCCGGCCACGAGCGAGCGGTTCGACGACGTCGCCACCGTCCTCGGCCCCCGGAACCCCGACTCGGCGGTGTGCTGGTGCCTCACCTACCGGCTGCCGTCCCGGGAGAACCGCGCACTGAGCGCTCGAGAGCGGGCCCAGAAGGTGCAGGAGCTGTGCGCCCGGCCGATCCCGCCCGGCATCCTCGCCTACGACGGGGACACCGTGGTCGGCTGGTGCGGCGTCGCCCCGCGGGCCGAGCTGCACGCGTTCAGCCACAGCAGGACGATCCCGCACCTCGACGACCTCCCGGTCTGGGCGGTGTGGTGCTTCCGGGTGCGCGGGGGCCGGCGCGGCCGGGGTGTGGCCCGGGCCCTGCTCGACGGGGCCGTCGAGCACGCCCGCGGCCACGGGGCGCCGGCGCTCGAGGGGTACCCGGTCGACAACGGGGACCGGAAGGTCGACACCACGATGGCCTACGTCGGCACCCGCGCCATGTTCGAGCGCGCCGGCTTCACCTGGGCCGCCGACACGACCTCGACGCTGAACGGCTTCCCCCGCGTCCTCATGCGCCGGTCGCTGCGCTGACTCGGGCACAGGGTCGACGGCGCACCCTGTGCGCTTTCCCCGACCTCGCCCCCGCACGGACCGTCGCACCGCGGCGGGCGACCACGTCCCGGGAGCTCCAGCGACACGAAGGCGCACAGAGTCACGGGCCCGAGACGATCCGGCCTCCGCCCTTGGGCGCGCCCTCGACGGGCGCCTATGGTCGAGGCACCCTTCGGTGCGGGTCCCACCCGCACCGAGGTCCCGGCACCTGATCCGCTCCGCCACCGCACCACGGAGGACCACCATGCAGACCCTGGGCCGTGCCGAGGAGTCCGTGCACATCGAGGCGCCGCCGCAGGCGGTCTACGACGTCGTCGCCGACGTCACCCGCACCCCCGAGTACAGTCCCGAGGTCGACGAGGTCGTCTGGCTCGACGACGGCGGCCCGCACGTCGGCGCCCGGTTCCGGGCCCGCAACCGGGCCCCGGAGGACTCCCGCTTCTCCTGGCACAACACCCCGATCGTGATGGCCGCCGAGCCCGGCCGGGAGTTCGCCTTCGCGCGCACCGAGAAGTTCGCCGGCACCATCGTGTGGCGCTATCGCTTCGAGCCCGAGGGCACCGGCACCCGGGTGACGGAGTCCTACGAGGTGGCCCGCCCGGTCGGCCGGATCGGCTGGTTCATCATCGGCACCCTGGGCCGGGACCCGGACCGGATGACCACGATGCGCGAGGGGCTGCGGGAGAGCCTGCGGCGGCTCAAGCGCCTGGTCGAGGCCGGGACGGCGCCGTCGTCCTAGGGTCGTCCCCGTGCCGGCCCACGGCCCGGAGCCCGCCGTGGTCACTCCTGCGGGTTGGGCGTGAAGGTGTGGCCCAGCGCGGTGGAGAGCTCGGCGAAGATGCGGGTGGCGGGCCCGGAGCACGGCAGCGTCCTCGGGTCGTCGGCCAGCACCGGGGACTCGGGGCAGTTCCCGGAGGCGATGTCGCTGTTGACCAGCACGACCACGGTGGTGTCGGTGGTGGTGTCGTAGTAGACGGTGGTGTTGTACCCGGGCAGCTCCCCGGTGTGCCCGACCCAGCCGTCGATGCACCCGAAGCCCAGTCCGTAGCCTCGTTCCGGCGGTGAGAAGGACATCAGGCGTTCCCGCTGGCTGTCGGCCTCCAGCAGACCCTGTCCGGTGCCCAGGGCCCGGCCGTAGGTCAGCAGGTCGTCCACGTCCGAGATCAGGCCCCCGGCGGTGAAGGCCCAGGTGGGGCTCCAGTGGGTGGCATCGGCCGGGGCCTCGGGGGTCGCGGTGTCGCCCTGCAGGGTGAAGCCCCGGGCGAAGGGCTCTGGCAGCTCGGTGGAGGCTCCGGGCCAGACGGTTTCGTCGAGCTCCAGCGGGTCGAAGATGTTGGCCTCCAGCACCTCCCCGACCGGGCGTCCGGTGACCTGCTCGACGACCAGGCCCAGCAGGACGTAGTTGGTGTTCGAGTAGTCGAACTGCGCCCCCGGGGCGAACAGCGGGGACTCCGCCACGCCGAAGGCGACGAGCTCCTCGGGCGTGAAGACCGTCTCCGGGGCCGCGAAGAGGACCTTCTGGAACTCCTCGTTGCGGGAGTAGCTGGCGATGCCGCTGGTCATGTCCGCGAGCTGGCGCAGCGTGATCCGGTCCCCGTTGGGGATGCCCTCGACGTAGTCCCCGATGGGGTCGTCCAGGGACAGCTCGCCCTCCTCGGCCAGCTGCAGCACCAGAGTGGCGGTGAAGGGCTTGGTGGCGGAGCCGATGCGGGTGTGCACGTCGACGTCCATCGGCTCCCCGGTGGCCGGGTCGGCCACTCCGTAGGCCTGCGTCCAGGTTCCCTCCGGGGAGGAGACTCCGACGACCGCACCGGGGGCCGAGGCCTGTGCGAAGGATCGCCGCGCGGCGGCATCCAGCCTCGCGGTGAGCTCCTGCGGCAGCGGCTCCGCCGTCTGCGGGGACGGACCGGCGCTGACGACGCGGTCGACGTCGGGAACGCAGGCCTCCGGGACGGAGGGCGCGGGGGCCGCCGCGGCTCCCGTCGCCGGTCCGGCCGCGGACCCTGTGGCCGCCGATGGAACGCCGACGGCGCCGCCGGCCCCGAGGAGCAGCACCGCCGCCACGGCGGCGAGGAACGGGGGACGGGTGGATCGGGTGGATGGTGACATGGGTCTTCTCTTCCCGGTCGGCGGAGCACGCCGTCGGCGCGGACTCTCCGCCCTGGAGGCGGTGCTTCGGACACTGTCGTCGTGGGCGACGATGTCGATCCCTGCGGCGCGCCACGGCGACGGCAGTTCCTGGCCGTGCGCACGGACACGGGAATCGAAGCCGGGGCGGGCCGGTGCCGGGCCCCGCGGATCACGCGCCCCGGCCCGGGTCCGCACCCGGGGGGACCGCTCCGTCCAGCGTAGGACCGCGTCCGGGACAGGCCTCCGGCCCCGTCCCGGATCGTTACCCGACACCGGAAGATGACGCACCCCACGGCCGCGACGGGCCCGGCCGCGCCTCAAGTCGCCGACAGCCACCACGGTCGCCGCCGGACTCCGCCCTGACCAGGCGCTGTGACGCAGCGTTGCGCCCTGCTCGCCCCCAGGATGTGAGGATGCCCACTCATCCTGTGTTCTCCCAGGTCAGCCGGGATAATGGATCCGGCCGACCCGAGCGACGTCGCGGGGATCCGGCCCCCAACCCGCGACCGGACCAGGACATCAGCATGACCCTCGAAAAACCCCAGACCAGTACCGCACCCGCCGACGAGCAGGCGCCCACGGACGAGAAGCCGGAAAAGAAGAGCCCGGCCCTGAACATCCCGGGACTGCTCGCCGGAGCCGCCACCGCCGCGACCATGTCCGTGATCGGCGGTCACCTCAGCGTCGTCGGCACCGTCCTCGGCGCCGCCCTGACGAGCATCGTCTCCGGCATCGCCGTGGTCGTCTACTCCACCTCGCTCGAACGGAGCCGCCGGGGCCTGACCAAGGTCCGCACCGTGGTCACCACGCGCATCCTCACCCGCGACGGACTGCGGGTCCCCGAGACCCGCGGCAGCAGCGCCGTGGCCGACGACGCCCCCGGGCCGCGCTTCCGGCTGCCGTGGAAGCAGGTGCTCGTGAGCACCGGGGTGATCATCGGCCTGGCGGTCGCCGCGGTCTTCGGCGTCCAGGCGCTGACCGGCACCGAGCTCTCCGGCGGCACGGGCACGATCCAGCGCACCGTGACCGGCTCCGAGTCCGTGGCCGTGCGCAGCGCCAGCACCCCCGCCCCGGTCGAGGAGCAGGCACCGGGCACCGGCGAGCTCGCCCCGGCCGAGGGCGCCGCCCCTGCGGAGGCGCCGACCACCGACCCCGCGGCGGGCGAGGTGGTGCCCGGTGGGACCGCCCCGACCAGCGGGGCCGTGACCGGCGACGGCTCGGCCACGTCCGGCGACGCGGCCGCCGGCACGGGCGGCCAGCCGCTGGACGGCGGCCAGACGGGCACCGGAACCGGCCAGCTCGACCCGGGAGCGGCCCAGCAGGGCGCCACCGGCACCGACCCCGGAGCGGCCCCCGCCGCACCGTAGGCGAAACCCGGCCCCCGCGGAACAGGGGCGGCAGACGTGGCGACCACGGCTGCCGCCCCTGTCGCCGTCCGTGACCCTTTCGCCGTCCGCCCCGCGGCGTACCGTGGCACTCGACCCGGCGACGCCGCCGACGCGGGGCACCTGGCCCCGCACGCTCGCTTCCGAGGAGGCCCCGTGGAGAAGACACCCCAGCCGGTCGAGGAGTTCCTCGAGGGCGTCACGCCCAGGAAACGCCGGAACGACGCCGAGCGGCTGCTCCCGCTGTTCGCCCGCGCCACCGGAGAGACCCCCACCATGTGGGGCACGATCATCGGCTTCTGCGAGTACCACTACCGCTACGCCAGCGGTCACGAGGGCGACGCCCCGGCGGCGAGCTTCGCCCCGCGCCGGGCGGCCACCACCATCTACCTGTTCGACGGCGTGAGCGCCTACCCCGGCGAGCTGGCTCGGCTGGGCCCGCACACGACGGGCGTCGGGTGCCTCTACGTCAAGGACCTAGACGGCATCGACCTGGGCGTGCTCGAGGACGTCGTCGCCGCCTCCTACCGCGCCGTGACCTGGGGGACCTTCGGCCGGGGCGCCCACGACGGTGCCGCCTCGGGCTGAGCCGGGACCGAGGCGTCACCGAGGCCGTCGGGGCCGTCGGGGCCGTCGAGCAATCTTTCGTCATGTTCGGGTATCCCCGCTGACCAGGCCCGATGTTTCCGCGGGCACCCGGAGCTCTGGACTTAAGTCCAAAGACATATAACCCGGTCGGCACCTAACTTGGGGAGCAACCGGGCTGCGGTCGCAGCCGCGGAGGACACGACGAAGGGGATCGCAGTGGCGGGGGTTCGAGAAGTTCGGGAGGACCAGGTGGCGCAGTGGCTGACGGTGGTGGCCGTGGCGCTGTTCATCGCCAACGGCGCGGTGCTGGCGCTGGGCGCCCAGTCGTACGGGTGGGCCGCGCTGCTGGTCGTGGGCGCCGTGCTGGTCACCATCTCCACCGGCATCCTGGAGCGCCCGCTGCGCCGGAGCTGACCGCACGCCCGGCCCGGTCGGCCACCGGGTGCCGGACCGGGTCGGCCAGGACGAGCATGCGGCGATCAGCGCACGAGGGCTGCGGCGCCCGGGCCGGCGAGCTCCTCCGGCCCGACCGCGCGCCCGGACACCGCCAGCAGCAGGGCGGCGGCGGTCCCGCGCACTTCCGGGCCCGTGCCGGTCTCGAGTCCGGCGTCGGTGGTCACGACGCGCAGTCCATGAGCGCGCTCCTTGCCGCCGCCGAACCGCACACCGGTCCGCAGCTGGTGGCGCAGGGCCTCGGTGACGGGCCCGACCGGATAGATGCGGGAGATGCCGAGGGGCCGCCGGATGTCCTCTCCGTGCACGATCGCCTCGATCAGCCGGGTGGCCGGCGGCGCCGGGGCGCTGGTCGTGCGGCCGCTGACCGCGCGGAAGGCGGCCAGGGTCGCGCGCGGATCGGCACGGCGTTCCCGGGCGATCCCCCGGGCGTTGCAGCGGTCGAAGTCGAAGCCGGCGGCGGCGAGACGGCACAGGAAGCCCAGTCGTGTCGTCCGGGCGTCGTCGACGAGGTGCGCCAGGACGTCGTGCACATCCCAGCCGGGGCACAGGGACGGGGTGGCCCACTGCGGTGCCGGCAGGTGCTCCAGGTCCTGCGCGAGCGCCTGACGCTCGGCGTGCACCACGGGCCAGATCTCGGTCATGCGGACTCCTCTGTCCTGCGGCGGGCCGTCACCGGACGATGCCGTGCGGTGACGCGCCTGCACTACGTCGGGGGAGGCTCCGGGTCGGTGTGCTGGTCGGCGCCACGGCGCAGGAGCGCGCGCTGCCGCAGCAGCCCGGAGACCACGAAGCTCAGGGCCAGCGAGCAGACGAGTGCCACCAGGTAGCTGTCCAGCACCCAGGACAGCAGCGGCAGGAGCCCGCCCAGGCACACGGCCGCCAGCAGCTGCTCCTTGGGCGAGCCGGCGGGCTGCGGGGTCTTCCCGGCGTTCATTCCTCCACCCTACGGACCGCACACGACGCCTCGGCGACCGACCCGCCCCGGCGGTGCCGCCGGGGCGGCCGGGGCGGCCGGGACCACGCCCACCCGCGGCCGCGGCTCGGGTTCCCCTCGGGCGGGTCACGCGCTCCGGCCGAGCTCGCGCCCGATGGCCTGCGCCGCCTGCCGCACGACCGGCACCAGGGCCTGCATGCGCTCGGCGGGCATGTACGGCTGCGTGGCCGAGACGCTGATCGCCGCCACGACCGCGCCGCGGGCGTCGCGGACGGGGGCCGCGACGCAGCGGATCCCGGGCTCGTTCTCCTCCAGGTCCATCGTGCTGTCCCGGCCGGCACCGTCCTCCATGGTCCTGCGGAACGCGGCGAGCTCCTGCGGGGAGTGCGCCCCCGGGTGCTCCGCGGTGTACTGCTCCGCCCAGCGGTGCGGCTCGTCCAGGAGCAGGGACTTGCCGATGCCCGTGCGGGTCAGCGGCATCCGGTGCCCGATCCGCGAGCGCATCTCGGCTCCGCGCGAGCCGGGGATCTTGTCGAGGTAGAGCACCTGCCCGGCGTCCTCCACGGCCAGGTGCACGGTGTCCTGCACCGTGGCCGCCAGCCGCTCCAGGACCGGGCGGGCGAGCACCGGCAGGGGTTGCTGGTGCAGGGCGCGGAAGCCGTAGTCGATGAGCTGCGGCCCCAGCGTGTAGGACGTGCCGTGGACCGTCCGGACGAAGCCTCGCAGCTCCAGCAGCTGGATCAGCCGGTGCGCCGTGCTGCGGCCGATGCCCGTGGCGTCCACGACGCCCCTCAGGTCGTGGGCGCCCTCCGCGACGGCGTGCAGGATGTCCAGTCCGCGCGCGAGGGTGAGGGTCCCCTGCGGGACGGGTGGCCGGGGCGGGCTGCTCTCGGAGGTCATGCAGGGAAGTCTAGGAGGGGAACCGGCCGTCTTCCGGTCCGGGACGGAGTCGTCATGTCCCATTATCTACGACGCTGTTCGACATAGTGAGACAGGTAAAGCACACTCCAGATGTGCCTCAGCTCTCACCCGCCCCCTCCGGTCCTGACCCGTCGGCCCCCGGCCCGGCCTCCTCCCGGCTGGTCGCGCTGGACTGGGGAACGACCTCAGCGCGGGCCTACCTGCTCGACACCGGCGGCACCGTCCTCGACACCGCCCCGGCGGGCCGGGGCGTCCTGGCCGTCACCGACGGGCTGACCACCGCGCAGGACCGCCGCGCGGCGTTCGAGGAGGAGTTCGAGCGGATGTGCGGGCGGTGGCTGGAGGCGCACCCGGCGCTCCCCGTGCTGGCCTCCGGCATGGTCGGCAGCACCCAGGGCTGGGCGGACGTGCCGTATCAGCGCCTGCCCCAGGATCTCGAGGCCCTGGCCGGGGCGCTGACGGCGATCCCCACCCGCCGCGGGCCCGTGCACGTGGTGCCGGGCCTGCTGGCGGACGGCGAGCTGCCCCAGGTGATGCGCGGGGAGGAGACCCAGATCCTGGGCCTGCTCGAGACCGCCCACGGCGACGCGCACACCGGCGGGCGCCGCGGGACGGTCGTGGTCCTGCCCGGCACCCACACCAAGTGGGTGCACGTGGAGGGACGCCGCGTCCTCGACTTCCGCACCGTGATGACCGGTGAGGTCTACGGCCTGGTCACCCGGCACAGCATCCTGGGCCGGCTCGCCCGCCGGCCCGACGCGCCCGACCTGGAGGCCTTCGACCGCGGGGTCCGGACGTCGCTGAGCGCGGACGCCGACGGCGGGATCCTGGCCACCCTCTTCTCCGCACGGACCCTGCCGCTGACCGGGCGCCTGGCCGCCGAGCAGGTGGACGACTACATCTCCGGGCTGATGATCGGCGCCGAGGTGGCCTCCTGGGCGCGCGACCGGCCGGCCTCCGGCGGCTCCCCCGGCGCAGGGCCGGCCGAGGTGCTGCTGTGCGGGGAGCCGGAGCTGTGCCGGCGCTACCAGCGCACCCTGCACCAGCTCGGCGTCGACGCCCCGGTGGTCGGCGGCGACGTCGTCACCCACGGCCTGCGGAGCATCGCGCTCGCCGCCGGCCTTCTCGATGCCCCGACGGAAGGAACGGCATGACGCACACTCCCACCGGCCTCGTCGCCATCCTGCGGGGCCTCACCCCGCGGGAGGCCCCCGAGGTCGGGGACCGGCTGTACGCGGCGGGCTTCCGCGCCCTCGAGGTCCCGCTGAACTCCCCCGACCCCCTGACCTCGGTCCGGGTGCTGCGCGAGAACCTCCCGGAGGACTGCGCCGTGGGCGCGGGCACCGTCCTGACGGTCGAGGAGGTCCGTGCCGCCCGTGCCGCGGGGGCCGGGCTCATCGTCTCCCCGGCCATGGACCCGGAGGTCATCGCCGAGACGGTCCGCCTCGGCATGCGCAGCTACCCCGGCGTGGCCACGCCCACCGAGGCCTTCGCCGCGCTCCGGGCCGGCGCCCGGAACCTCAAGCTGTTCCCCTCCGACGCGGTCGGGATCGCCGGGATGACGGCCTGGCGGGCCGTGCTGCCGGCGGACGTCGAGTTCCTGCCCGTGGGCGGGGTCGGCGCCGAGAACCTCCGGGACTGGGTGGCCGCCGGGGCCGGCGGGGCCGGCATCGGCTCGTCCCTCTACCGGCCCGGCGTGTCCGGCCCCGACCTGTCCGCCCGCGCCGAGGCCCTGGTCCGGGCCTGGCGCTCCGCGAGCGACCACCCCGAGAAGTGAGCGAGGAGACTCCATGAGGATCACCGGCGTGACCACCTACACCGTGCCCCCGCGGTGGCTGTTCCTGAAGATCGAGACCGACGAGGGCGTCGTGGGCTGGGGCGAACCGGTCGTCGAGGGCCGGGCGGCGACCGTGGCCGCCGCCGTCGAGGAGCTCTCGGACCACCTGGTCGGCCAGGACCCCCGCAACATCGAGGACCTGTGGACCGTGCTGTACCGCGGCGGGTTCTACCGCGGCGGGCCCATCCTGATGAGCGCCCTGGCCGGCATCGACCAGGCCCTGTGGGACATCAAGGGCAAGGCCCTCGGGGTGCCGGTGCACGAGCTGCTCGGCGGGAGGGTCCGCGACCGGATCCGCGTGTACTCGTGGATCGGCGGGGACCGCCCCACCGAGACCGCCGCCGCGGCCCGCGCCGCCGTCGAGCGAGGCTTCAGTGCGGTGAAGATGAACGGCACCGCGGAGCTGCAGTACGTCGACAGCTGGGACAAGGTCGACCTGTGCCTGGAGAGCGTGCGGACGGTCCGCGAGGCGGTGGGCCCGGACGTCGGCATCGGGGTGGACTTCCACGGCCGCGTGCACAAGCCCATGGCCAAGGTCCTGCTGCGCGAGCTCGAGCCCTACCGGCTGATGTTCATCGAGGAGCCCGTCCTCAGCGAGAACGTCGACGGCTTCCTCGATCCCCTGCGCAGCACGTCCACGCCCATCGCCCTGGGCGAGCGGCTGTTCTCCCGCTGGGACTTCAAGGACGTCCTGGCCTCCGGCGCCGTGGACATCATCCAGCCCGACCCCTCCCACTGCGGCGGCATCACCGAGGCCCGCAAGATCGCCCACATGGCCGAGGCCTACGACGTCGCCCTGGCCCTGCACTGCCCCCTGGGCCCCATCGCCCTCGCGGCGTGCCTGCAGATCGACGCCGGCTGCTACAACGCCTTCATCCAGGAGCAGAGCCTGGGCATCCACTACAACGAGAGCAACGACCTGCTGGACTACCTGGCCGACCCGTCGGTCTTCGACTACGAGGACGGCATGGTCCGGATCCCCGGCGGGCCCGGGCTGGGCATCGAGGTCAACGAGGACTACGTCCTGGAGCGGGCCCGCGAGGGCCACCGCTGGCGCAACCCGGTCTGGCGCCACGCCGACGGCTCCTTCGCGGAGTGGTGAGCCGGCGGCCACGGACCTGAACGCCCCGGACCTGAACGCCCCGGACGGCCCCGCCCTCGTCCCGGCGGAGGCCCTACCGCACGTGCTCGCGCAGGAACGCGATCGCGCGCGCCCAGGCCGTCCGGGCGTCCTCGGGCCGGTGGTTGTGCCGGTTCTCGTCGTTGTGGAAGGCGTGCGGGGCGTCGTAGAAGTGGAACTGCACGACCGGGGCCCCGGACTCCCGGCGGATCTGCTCCTCCAGGGCCTCGGCCTTCTCGACCGGGTACGACCGGTCCTGCCGGCCGTAGTGGCCCTGCACGGCCGCGCGCAGCCCCTGGTAGGCGTCCGGCAGCCCCTGGCCGACGCCGTAGAACGGCACTGCGGCGCCGATCCGCTCGCCCTGGTCCGCGGCGAGCGCCAGGACGAACCCTCCGCCCATGCAGAAGCCGACGGCGCCCAGGGTGGCGCTCGTGACGGCCTCGTGGCCCAGCAGGTGGTCCACCGCCCCGCCGAGCAGGCGGGCGCCCTCCTCCTCGGGCAGCCGGGCCATCATCGCGGCGGCCTCCTCGGCGTCGTGGGTGATGGACCCGCCGTAGAGGTCCGGGGCCAGCGCGACGAAGCCCTCCGCCGCGAGCCGGTCGGCCACGTCGCGGATGTGGTCCGTCAGCCCCCACCACTCCTGGACCACGATGACGCCGGGACCGCGGCCGGTCTCCGGCAGGGCCAGGTAGCCGTGGGCCTGTTCCCCGGCCGAGGGGAAGGTGACGTTCTGGTGCGGGCTCTGCTCCACTGCGGTGCTCCTTCGTCGGGGATCCGGCCCGGCCAGTGTAGGCAGGCGGCCCGTCATGTTCGGACGGGAAAGACCGCCATTTCCCTTTGCTTTCGTACACTTCAGTACGGTCAAGGGGACAGGGTCGATCGAGCACTGGAGACGGGGACGATGCGCGAGCACGGTGGCACCACACCGCACCGGGTTCCCCGGCGACGGAGCCGGGTGCGGCGGACGAGCCCGGCGGTGGGGGTCGTGCTGCTGACCGTGCTCTGCTTCGCCCCCGGCCTCGTCGACCGCTACGCCCTGCCCGTCCTCCTTCCGCACCTGCCGGACGCCGCGGCGCCGCCACCGGGGGTGGAGGCCTCCCGGACCCCACTGGGCGACCCGCCGGTCGTCGAGGAGGCGGGCGGCTACCGCTTCATGGACTCGCCCGACCCGGAGCAGGAGATGGTCGCCTACGACCCCTGCCGGCCGGTGCACTGGGTCCTGCGCCCGGACGGCGCCCCGCCCGGAGGGCAGCAGCTCGTGGAGGAGGCCGTGGCCGAGATCTCCGCGGCCACGGGCCTGCAGTTCATCTACGACGGCACGACGACGGAGGACCCCGACACACGGCGGGAGCCCTATCAGCCCGACCGGTACGGCTCGCGGTGGGCGCCGGTGCTGATCACCTGGTCGGACCCGGACGAGGTCCCGGAGCTGGCCGGCGACGTCGTGGGCCTCGGCGGCAGCACGCCCCGGGGCGCACCCGGGCAGCCGCTGGTCTACGTCACCGGCCAGGTCACCCTCGACGCCCCGGGCCTGGCGCCGATCCTGGAGGCGCCCGGCGGCGCCCATCACGTCCGCGCGACCATCGTGCACGAACTGGCGCACGTGGTCGGGCTCGCCCACGTGGACGACCCCGCCCAGGTGATGCACCCGGCGGGTGAGGTCACGACGCTCGCCGCCGGGGACCGGGCCGGCCTGGCCGAGCTCGGCGCCGGGCAGTGCGTCCCGCAGCTGTGAGCGGCGGGGCCCCGCGGGTCCGTTCCACGGATCGGGTGCGGTGAACGTCGGGGCCGGCATGGACGGTCTCTTCTCCGACCACCCGGATCTGGCGGTCGCGGCCGTGGACGAGCGGGGCTGAGCGGCCGACCGCCGGTCGAACGGCCCGGAGGGACAGCCCGGCACGGCCCGGGCGGCCCCTCCGGGCTGTGCCGTCGGCGTGCTGACGAGGGACAATGGAGCTCCACCCGCGTCCGATGCGGGCGCGCCCCGCTCCCAGGAGACCCATGCAGCACGCGCACGACCCCTCCGCCCGCCGGGCCGGCCGGCACCCGGCCCGCTGGGCGGTGGCCGTCCCGCTCGCCCTCGCCCTGCTGAGCGGGTGCACCGCCCCGGCCCGGACCACCGCGAGCGCCTCCCCGGCCGGGCAGGCCCTCGAGGCGCTGCCCGTCGAGGAGGCCGGCAGCGGCGACGACTACGACCGGCTCGCGCAGTTCGGCGACTGGGCCGATCCCGACGGCAACGGCTGCGACGCCCGCAACGACGTCCTGGCCCGGGACCTAACCGGCACGGTGCTCGGCGACGACGGGTGCACCGTCCTCTCGGGGACGCTGGAGGACCCCTACACGGGGGCGACGATCGACTTCCGCCGCGGACCGCTGACCTCCGCCGACGTGCAGATCGACCACGTGGTGGCGCTCAAGAACGCATGGGTCACCGGGGCGGACCGGCTCCCCGCGGACGAGCGGCAGGCACTGGCCAACGACCCGCTGAACCTGCTGGCCGTGGACGGGCCCACCAACGGGGAGAAGTCCGCCTCGGACGCCGCCGCATGGCTGCCGCCGGACGAGGCGTTCCACTGCCCGTACGTGGCCCTCCAGATCGCGGTGAAGACCCGCTACGAGCTCTTCGTCACGGCCGAGGAGAAGGCCGCCATGGCCCAGGTCCTGGCCGGGTGCCCCGAGCAGGACCTGCCCGACGGCGCCTCCGCGGCCCGGGCCGGTGCGTCCTCCCCCGCGCCGTCGGCCCCGGTGGAGGTGTACTACCCGAACTGCGACGCCGTGCGCGAGGCCGGCGCCGCACCGCTGCGCGCGGACGAGCCCGGCTACCGACCGGCCCTGGACCGGGGCGGGGAGCCGGGCGTGGCCTGCGAGGACTAGCCGCGCCGACCGGCTGCTGGCTCCTGCGGCGCAGCCGCGTCGGCTGCCGGCTCCTGCGGTGCGGTGTCCGAGGTCGCGGGCTCCGGCGATCCGGCGTCCGGATCCGAGGCCGCCGGCTCGGAAGGCACGGTCTCCTGCGGCGCCGTCTCCTGGGCCGCCGCGGCGGCCCAGGAGGCGCCCGGCGCGCGCGGCACCCCGGCCGCGAACGCCTTCCGCACGGCGGCGGCCTGCTCCTCCGGGCCCGCGTGCTCGGCGGCGGCGATCACGGTCACGAACGCCTTGGTGTCGTGGACCAGGTCGGTGATCGTCTCGGGCGAGTCCACGGCCCAGCCGTAGGCGGTGGCGTAGTCCACGGGGCGTCCGCCGGAGGTCACGGTGCCCTGGTCGTCGATCTCCACGCTCATGCTCGTGCGTCCTCCTGTGCCGGTGACCGTCCCGGAAGGGCCGGATCTGAGGCGAGGGTATCCCAGGCGGAGGCGGTCCGTGCTGACATCCTGTCGTCGGGTGTTGTCAGCTCCGCTCCCTAGACTGGACCGGTGCAGGCCTGGATGGAGTCCCTCCCCCTCGGTGCCGCGATCCTGTTCTTCTGGGCCGTGGGCATCGTGCGCACCACGGCCGTCTTCGCCCTGGGCCGCGCCGCGGCCACCGGCGGCAGCCGGCGCTCCGACCGTGTCCGCCGGCTGATGGACACCGCCCTCTACCGGCGGGCCCAGCGGCTCGTGCACCGCTGGGGCGTGCTGGCCGTGCCCGCCTGCTTCCTCACCGTGGGACTGCAGACCGCCGTCATCCTCACCACCGCCGTCACCGGCATGCCCCTGCGCCGCTGGATCCCCGCGATGCTGGTGGGCACGCTCATCTGGGGCACCGTCTACGGGACGGTCGGGATGGCCGTGGTCTGGGCCTGGCTGCGGGAGCCGTGGGCGGTCCTGCTCGTCGTCGCCCTGCTGGCCCTGCTGGCCGCCGCCCGCGCGGCCCACGCCCGCCGCAGCGCCCGGCGCACCGCGGACCGGCAGACGTCCCCGGGACGCAATTGATCAGCACACTTGCTGTCGCGCGCGGCGATTCTCTACGGTGGGTCCACACCCACCGACAGGAGCACCGATCATGCAGCTCAAGCCCATCGCGGACCAGGTCGTCGTCGTCCTGGGCGCCTCCAGCGGCATCGGCCGCGCGTCCGCCCTGCGCCTGGCCGAGAAGGGGGCGGCGCTCGTCGTGGCGGCCCGCAGCGAGCCCGGCCTGCAGTCCCTCGTCCAGGAGATCACCGACCGCGGCGGCCGGGCCGCCTACGTGGTGTGCGACGTCGTCGACCCCGACCAGGTCCAGGCCGTCGCCGAGGCGGCGGTGTCCGCCTACGGGCGGATCGACACGTGGGTCAACGTGGCGGCCGTGCTCGTGCACGCCCCCTTCGAGCAGACCCTGCCCGAGGAGTTCCGCCGCCTCATGGAGATCAATTACCTCGGCCAGGTGCACGGCGCCCTCACCGCGCTGCCGCGCCTGCGCGAGGCCGGCGGCGGCGCCCTGATCACCGTCTCCTCCGTGGAGAGCCGGGTCGCCCTGCCCCGGCACAGCGCCTACGCCGCCTCCAAGCACGCGGTGGAGGGCATGACCGACGCCCTCCGGCGGGACCTGATGGCCGAGGGCGCGCCGATCTCGGTCACCAGCATCAAGCCGGCCACCATCAACACCCCGTTCTTCACCAGCGCGGCCCACACCCTGGACGTGGAGCCCACCGGCCCGCCGCCCATCTACCAGCCCTCCGTGGTGGCCGACTGCGTGCTCTACGCCGCCGAGCACCCGGTCCGGGACCTCTACGCCGGTGGGGCCGGGCGGATCATGTCCGCCGTCCAGGCCCTCGCGCCGCGGCTGATGGACGCGGCGCTGTCCCGCGCCGTGCCGCTGGAGAGCACCTCGACGCCCGCCCCGGGCGGCGCCCCCGGCACCCTCTACGCCCCCCGGGAGGAGGACAACCGCACCGAGGGGGATCTCGGTGCCCGGGCCCGCGGCGTCAGCGCCTACACCTGGCTGCAGACCCACCCCCGGGCCGCCTCCCTGCTGGCCGGAGGGGCGCTGGCCACGGCCGCGCTCGCCCGGAACCGCCGGCACGGCCGCTGATTCCCGCGCTGGGCAGCGACCGCTGCCGCTCCGGGCAGCGTCCCGGGGACGCCGCCGGGCCGGGCGCACGACGCGCCCGGCCCGGTGCCGTCCCCGGAGTGCGCGGTCAGCCGCGCAGGGACAGCTCCTCGTCCTTGATGTCGGCGAGCGGGCCGAGCACGGCGCCGTCGAACGGCGCCGGCTCCCGGCCCTCCCGCACCAGGCGGGGCCAGTTCCGGTTGGCCAGGGCGCCCTTGCCCAGGGCGACGACGTCGGCCGCGCCCGTGCCCAGCAGCGTGGCCGCGGCGTCCGGGTCGTCGAGGTGGCCGTTGGCGATCACGGTGACCCCGGAGTGCTCCTTGGCGAGCGCGGCCAGCGACTCGCCGTCCCCTCCGAAGGCCGGGGCGGTGGCCCGGTACTCGGTGGTGTGGACGAAGTCGATGCCCGCGGCCCCCAGGGCCGAGAAGATCACGCGGGCCTCCTCGGCCCCGCCGCTCCACCGGTGCTCGGCGTCGCTGACCTTGGCCTGGGAGATGCGGATCCCCACGGTCATCTCCGGCCCCACGGCCTCGCGCACGGCGCGGCAGATCTCCACGGCGAAGCGCACCCGGTTCTCGGGCGAGCCGCCGTACTTGTCGGTGCGCCGGTTCAGGTAGTCGGTGAGGAACTGGTCCAGCAGGTACCCGTTGGCGCCGTGGATCTCCACACCGTCGAAGCCCGCGTCCTGGGCGTGCAGGGCGGCCGTGACGAAGCCGTCCCGGACCTTGTCCATCTGCTCCGGGGTGATCTGCTCGGGCACGGGGAACGGGCCCTCGCCGCGGTAGAAGCCGAGCTGCTCGCCCTTGGGCGCCACCGCGGAGGGTCCGACCGTGGCGTCGACGTACCGGTTGCCCTGGGTCTGGGCGCCGGCGTGCATGAGCTGGGCGAAGATCCGCGCCCCGGCCGCGTGCACGGCGTCGACGACGGGGGCCCAGGACTTCGCCTGCTCCACGGTGGCGATGCCCGGCTGGTGCAGATAGCCCTGGCTGTAGGCGGTGTCGGGGTAGATCCCCTCGGTGATCAGCAGCCCGAAGCCGCCGCGGGCGAAGGTCTCGTAGTAGGAGACCATCCGGTCGGTGGCCCGGCCGTCCTCGGTGGCGCTGATGCGGGTCATTGGGGCCAGGGCGACGCGGTGCGCCACCTCCGTGGCGCCGATCCGGACGGGTGACCAGAGCGGGGCGAACTCCTGCATGGGCATCTCCTTCGATGTCTTTGTCTGTGGGCTGCGGATCTGTACTGGGTATCGGTGCGATCCGGATCCGTGCGGTCTCGAGCTCTGCGGTCTCGAGCCGTCGACGCGGTCGCGGGCGGGGCCGCCGGCACGTCCTGGGCCCCACGGTGGAGCGAACGTCCGCGCCGTGCGTGGCATTCCGCCGGGGGGATCGGCCCGTCGCCCGGATTCAGGGGATTTTCATGGAAGCGGATTATCGTTGCAACTGTGATGTCCACGATGCAGACCCCACTTCCCCACATGTTCGCCGCCAGTCTCTACGCCGCGGAGCGGCTGCTCGCCGAAGCCATCCACGACGAGCACGTGAGCGTCGACGCCGTGGTCGTCCTGGACGCCCTGACCGAGCACGTCACGGCCGAGGCGGCCCCCTCGCTCGACGCCGTGGCCCGTGACGCCCAGCTCACTCCGGGGCAGCTCGACACCGCCCTGCACGACCTCGCCGAGCTGGGCTATCTCCAGGAGCTGGCCGAGCACGCGCCGCACCTGTCCGGGCTCCGCGCCGCCCTCGACACGGCGGCCTGACCGCGGCGGCCCGGCCGGCGGCGGCCCGACCGGCGCCGGAGGGGGTCACCGGCCGCGGACCGCGGCCTGACCGCCGGGGTCCCGTCCGCGGGCCGTGCGGGCGGGAGGACCCGGTGCCACCGGTGGACGCTCAGGGCGCGGAGAGCCGCCGCGCCCCGCTGCTCTCCCGCACCACCAGCTCCGCCGGGTAGACGATCGGCGCACGGCGGGCCCCCGGGGAGTCGATCTCCTCGAGCAGGATCCGGCACGCCGCGCCGGCCATGGCCGACATCGGCTGGGTGACCGTGGTCAGCGGGGGAACGGCGGTGGCGGCGAGGGCGTGGTTGTCGTAGCCGACCACCGCGACGTCCTCGGGCACCGAGCGGCCGCGCCGGCGCGCGGCCTCGAGAACCCCCAGGGCCATGAGGTCCGAGGCCGCGAAGACGCCGTCGAGCTCCGGGGCCTCCTCGAGGAGCCGCAGCGCGGCCTGCCGGCCGCCGGCCGTCGTGAAGTCCGCGTGCACCACCGGCCCCTCGGCCAGGCCGGCCTCGCGCAGCCCCTCGCGCCACCCGGCGAGCCGGTCGGCGGCCGCAGTCATGTCCACCGGGCCGGCGACCGTGCCCACCCGCGTGCGGCCGCCGGCGGCGAGGTGCAGGGCGGCCAGCCGACCGCCCTGGTGGTTGTCGGTGTCCACGTAGGGGACCCCGGGCCGGCCCTCCCAGGGGCGGCCGATGAACACGGTGGGCAGACCGGCCCCCGGCAGGGACGTCGTCCACGGATCGTCCCGGTGGTGGGAGACCACGACGGCGCCGTCCACGTGCCCGCCGCGCAGATAGCGCAGCACCCGCCCGGAGTCGTCCCCGGTGCGGGACATGAGCAGGACCAGCTGCACGTCCGTCTCCCGGAGGGCGTCGGTGATGCCCGTGATGACCACGGCGAAGAACGGGTCCGCCATGATCCGGACGTCCGGCTCCGGGATGACCAGGGCGATCGAGGACGTGCGCCGGGTGACCAGGCTCCGGGCCGCGCGGTTGGGCGTGTAGCCGAGCTCGACGACGGCGGCGTCCACGGCCGCCTGCGCCCGCGGGCTCACCCGGTCACCGCCGTTGACGGCCCGTGAGGCGGTCGACCGGGACACGCCCGCCGCCGCGGCGATGTCCTCCAGGGTGGGGCTGGGCCGCCCGGTGCCGGCGCGCCCCGCCCCGTGCCGCTCCGCGCTCACCGGCCGGGCGATGCGGCGCCCTCGAGCGGTCCGGGCTCCTGCGAGGGGGACGCCGGAAGCGCGTTGGCCGCGGCCACGGCGGCGTACCACCGGGCGCTGGCCTTGGGGGTGCGGCGCTGGGTCCCGTAGTCCACCCGGACCAGGCCGAACCGCTGGTGATAGCCCCACGCCCACTCGAAGTTGTCCATGAGGGACCACGCGAGGTAGCCGCGCACGTCCACGCCGTCGTCGATGGCGTCCTTGACGGCCCGCAGGTGGGCGTCGAAGAAGTGCAGCCGGTCCTGGTCGTCCACGAACCCCGAGGCGTCAGGGGCGTCGTCGTAGGCCGCGCCGTTCTCCGTGATGAACACGGGGATCCCCGCGGGGCCGGTGTACTCCTCCTGCACCCGGTTCAGCAGCCGGCGCAGCCCCTCGGGCTGCACCTCCCAGCCCATCCCGGTGACCGGCAGGCCCCGCGGCACGGACTGCACGCGGTCGGCGGCGACGTACGGGGAGGAGACGGGACGGCTCAGCGGAGCGTGGCCCTCCGGCGCGGAGGGGGCGTCCGGCGCGGCCGTGGTCACGGCCTCCCCGTGGTAGTAGTTGATGCCCAGCACGTCGAATGGTGCGGCGATGACGGTGAGGTCACCCTCCTGCACGTGGTCGGCCAGGCCCAGGTGGTGCACGTCCTCGAGCACGTCGGCCGGGTACTCCCCCCGGAACAGGGGGTCCAGGAAGATGCGGTTGAACTGCCCGTCGATGCGGCGGGCCGCGTCACGGTCCGCGGCGCTGGCGGGGTCCAGGGGATCGGGCACCGTGAGGTTCAGGGTGATCCCCAGGGTGGCCTCCGGATCGCGCCGCCGCAGCTCCTGCACGGCCAGGCCGTGCCCGAGCAGCAGGTGGTGCGCCGCGGCGAGCGCGGCCCGGGGCTCCTGCCGGCCCGGGGCGTGCACGCCGGCCGCGTAGCCCAGGAAGGCCGAGCACCACGGCTCGTTGAGGGTGGTCCAGATCCGCACGCGGTCCCCGAGGGCCTCGTGCATGACGGCCGCGTACTCGGCGAACCGGTGGGCGGTCTCCCGGTTCGTCCAGCCGCCCCGGTCCTCCAGCGCCTGCGGGAGGTCCCAATGGTAGAGGGTGAGCCACGGCTGGATCCCCGCCTCGAGGAGCTGGTCGACCAGGCGGGAGTAGAACGCGATGCCCTCGGGGTTGGGCGTGACGCCGTCCGGCACGCACCGGGCCCACGACGTCGAGAAGCGGTAGGCCTGCAGGTTCAGCTCCTGCATCAGGGCCACGTCCTCCGCGGACCGGTGGTAGTGGTCGCAGGCGACGTCCCCGTTGTGGGCGTCGGCCACGGCTCCGGGGACGCGGGCGAAGACGTCCCAGATGGAGTCCTCCCGGCCGCCCTCATGGGCGGCGCCCTCGATCTGGTAGGCGGCGGTGGCCGCGCCCCAGACGAAGTGGTCGGGGAACGACAGCGGTGTGGTGCTCATCCTGTGACTGCTCCTTGCACGGGTCCGGGAACGAGGTGGCATCCGGTCGCCACGAGGAGCGGCAGCGGGCCGATTCGGCGGGGCGCCCGGTTCGTGGGAGCGCTCCCACCCCACTCTCACTGTGCGTGGCGGCCGTCACGGTGTCAAGCATCCTGTCGATCCGAGGGCCGGGCGGCGTGTTGCGCCCGGCACGTCGTGGCGAGCTGGCCCGGCCTCCTGCCGAAGCCCGCCGGCGGACACGGGGACGCCCCCGGGGAGCAGCTGCTCCCCGGGGGCGTCCCCGTGCGGCCGCACGGGCGGGGTGCCGTGCGGCACCGGTCGTGCGGTTTGAGTCGTGCGGTCTCAGTCCTCCGGGTCGGAGTCCTCGTTCTTGGCGTCGCCGTGCTCGTGCGGCACCGGGGTCATCTCGGTGGTCATGTCGGCGTCGTCGATCTTGGCCGCGTCCTCGATCGGGTCGGGGCTGGAAGTCGGCTGGTCGCTCACGGGTGCTCCTTCGTCGGGACGGCTGGATGTGCTCAGCCTACGACCACGCCGCGCTCATCCGGCGCCGTCGGCCGGGGCGCGCAGCGGCGCGAGCGCCGTGGACCAGGCGATCACCTGGTCCAGCATCGTGGACAGCGCGCGCAGGTGGTGCTCCGCCGGGGCGAAGGTGCTGTAGTGCTCGAAGTCGGTGCGCAGGGACAGCGCGACCTGCTGGCGCACGTCCGCCAGCTGGAGCTCCCCGGCGACCTGCCGCAGCTGCTCCACGGCGCGCACCCCGCCGGCGGAGCCGTAGGAGACGAAGCCCACGGCCTTGTTGTTCCACTCGGCGTAGAGGTGGTCGAAGGCGTTCTTCAGCACCCCGGGGGCGCCGTGGTTGTACTCGGGGGTGACGACGACGAAGCCGTCGAAGCCGTCGATCGTGGCGGCCCACCGTCGCGTGTGCTCGTGCTGGTACCGGCCCGCCGAGGGCGGCACGGGCTCGTCCAGGTGCGGCAGGTCGTGCTCGCGCAGGTCGAGGAGCTCGAAGTGCGCGTCGTCGCGGTGGGCGGCGTGGGTGAGCACCCACTGCGCCACGGCCTCCCCGTTGCGCTGGGGGCGGGTGCTGCCGAGGATGATGCCGATGCGGACCATGACGGTTCCTCCTGCGTGGGACGGATCGGGGGCGCGGGATGGATCAGGTGCGGACGGTGGACGCGAGTTCCCGGGGCCCGGAGGTCCCCGCGCCCAGCAGCCGCACGGCCTCCCGGGAGGCCGCCCGTCCCGCCCGGGTGGCGCCGAGGGTCGAGGCGGAGGCCCCGTAGCCGACGAGCGGCACGCGCGGGTCGGCGAGCACCCGCACCCCGTCGGTCCGGATCCCGCCGCCGGGCTCGCGCAGCCCGAGCGGGGCGAGGTGGTCGAGGGCGGGCCGGAAGCCGGTGGCCCACAGGATCGCGTCGGCGCGGATCTCCCGGCCGCCGGCCAGGCGGACCCCGTCGGCGGTGAGCTCCCGCAGCGGGCCGGCCGAGACCAGGACCCCGGCCTCGATCCCGGCCCGGTACTGCGGGGTGAGGGGCAGGCCGGTGGCCGAGACCACGCTCTCCGTGGGCAGCCCCGCCCGGGTCCGCTCGTCGACCCGGCGCTCCACGTCCCGCCCCCACTCGGCGTCGAAGGGGCGCGGTGTGAACTGCGGGGGGCGGCGGGTGACCCACGTGGTGGTGGCGCCGGCCGCGTCCAGCTGCAGCAGGAACTGCACGGCGGAGGTGCCCCCGCCCACGACCACGACGTGCCGGCCGCGGAACTCCTGCGCGGAGCGGAAGTCGTGGGTGTGCAGCTGCCGCCCCCGGAAGAGCTCCCGGCCGGGGTAGTACGGCCAGTGCGGGCGGTCCCACGTGCCGGTGCCGTTGATCAGCAGCTGCGTCCGCCAGGTCCCGGTGTCCGTGACCACGTCGAGCGGTCCGCCGTCGGAGACGGACTCCACCCTGCGCACGGCCACGGGACGGCGCACGGGCAGCTCGAACCGGCGCTCGTACTCGCCGTAGTAGCGGGTGACCACGGCGGAGGCGGGCTCGGCCGGATCGGGGACCCCGAGGGGCATCCCCGGCAGGTCGTGGATGCCGTGGGCCCCGCCGAAGGTCAGCGAGGGCCAGCGGTGCCGCCACGCTCCCCCGGGCCCGGGATTGGCGTCGAGGACCACGAAGTCCTCCTCGGGCACCAGCCCGCGGCGGCGCAGGTGGTGGGCCGCGGACAGTCCCGCCTGCCCGGCCCCGACGACCACGACCTTCTGCACAGCACCCCCCGTTCGTTGACGTATCACTGATTAGGGAACGCCAGGCGGCCGTGGGCTATTCCGGCCGACGGGGCGGGGCCGGAACCGCACCGGCACGCAGCGGGGTGCGGACACCGGGTCCGACCGCAGCGCCCCGGGGAGACGTCAGGGGCGCTCAGGCGCGGCCGGGCTGGTGCTCCCGCGCGGCGCCGACCCGGTGCAGGGCGTCCCCGGTGAGCCGGAAGACGGACCACTCGTCCTGGGGCAGCGCGCCGAGGCTGCGGTAGAAGCCGATCGACGGCTCGTTCCAGTTCAGCACGCTCCACTCGACCCGGGCCCAGCCCTGCGCCACGGCGTGCCGGGCCAGGGCCTGCAGCAGTGCCTTGCCGTGGCCGGCGCCGCGGGCCTCGGGGCGCACGTAGAGGTCCTCGAGGTGGATGCCGTGCACGCCCTCCCAGGTGGAGAAGGTGCGGAACCACAGGGCGAAGCCCTGCAGGCGGCCCTCGTCCTCCGCGACGTGGGCGAAGACCGCCGGGTGCTCCCCGAACAGCGCCTGCGCCAGCTGCTGCTCGGTCATCCGCACGGCGTCGGGCTCGCGCTCGTACACGGCCAGGTCCCGGACCATCCCGAGGATGGCGGGCACGTCCTCCGGGCGGGCCTGACGGATCTGCGACATGACCGGCAGACTACCGCACCGGCCCGGGCCGGACGGCGGGACGGGCTGTGGGACGGGCGGCAGGAAGGGTCCGGAGCGGGGCGTTCAGAGCAGCGAGCGGACGTGCCGGATGGCCCGCTGGGCCTCGGGGGTCCACCACGCGCCCACGTAGACGTGGAAGGCGCCGGGCTCGTAGAGCAGCCGCCCGGGGTTGCCGGCGCGCTGCAGGGCCCGGGCGAAGCCGAGGGCGTCGGCCGCGAGGATGTCCCGCCCGCCCTGCACCAGGTGCACCGGGGGCAGGCCCTCCACGTCCCCGTGGACGGGGCTGACCAGGGGGTCGGTCAGCGAGCGGTCCCCGGCCCAGGCCTGGCACAGCGGGACGACCTCGTCCGTGCTCAGCATCGGGTCGTGCGGGTCGATCTCGCGCACGGCCGGGTGGCTCGCGGTGACGTCCAGGGCCGGGGAGAAGCCGACGACGTGGTCGGGCGCCCGCAGCCCGGTGTCGCGCAGCAGCATGGCCAGCCCGATCGCCAGGCACCCGCCGGCGGAGTCCCCCGCCACGACGATCCGGTCCACGGCGGGCCGGGCCACCAGGTCGGCCCAGGCCGCGGCGAGGAAATCGTAGCCCTCGTCCGCGCAGCCCTCCGGGGCGAGCCGGTAGAGGGGCACCGTGACCGTGGTGCCCGTGCCCTTGACGACCTCGCGGATGATCCACCAGTGCGCCGGCAGCAGCGGGTTCACGAACGCCCCGCCGTGCAGGTAGATCAGGTGGGACCCGTCCGCGCCGTCGCGCGGGGTCAGGCGCAGCACCGGGCGCCCGCCCACCTCCTCGCGGGTGAGCTCGTGCGAGCGCCGCAGGTCCTTCGGCACCGCCGCGGGCTCCG
Source organism: Kocuria sp. SM24M-10 (assembly GCF_001027955.1). Classification (NCBI taxonomy): domain Bacteria; kingdom Bacillati; phylum Actinomycetota; class Actinomycetes; order Micrococcales; family Micrococcaceae; genus Kocuria; species Kocuria sp. SM24M-10. The sequence goes on from NZ_LDNX01000111.1 coordinate 43,631, forward strand.
GATAGGGCCGGCCCCGCAGCTGGTCCACCTCCCGGAACGGGCTGAGGCGGGCGCGCACGGCCACCGCCCGGGCGGTCAGGTCCATCCGCAGGCTCATCGATCATCCCCTCCGGGCCGGGCGGCCCACTCCCCCGGCGCGGCACCGCCGCACCGGCGGGGCCGCCCTCGGCGTTTGGGCGGCCCGTCGCGGCCAGTGTAGGCGCGCCGTCCCGGACCGGGGCCCCGGCGCGGCGGTCCGGGACGGCGCGCCGGCCGTCAGCCCTCGGCGCCCGCGGCGGCCGCTGCGGCCGCTGCGGCGGCGAGGGTGGTGCTGCCGCCGGTGATGAGGGACGCGGCGCGCTCGGCGATCATCGCCGTGGGCGCGTTGGTGTTGCCGCTGGGCACCCGCGGCATCACGGAGGCGTCCACCACCCGCAGGCCGTCGACGCCGTGCACGCTCAGGTCCTCCGGGGAGACCACCGCGTCCGGGCCGGTGCCCATCCGGCAGGTGCCGACCTGGTGGTGGTAGGTGGTCACGAACCGGTGGAGGTAGGCGATCTCCTCCTCCTCGGTGCGCACCTCCGGGCCGGGGTACAGCTCCTCGGCGCCCCAGTCCTGCGCGAGGGGGCGGGTGCGCACCATCTCCCGGGCCTGGCGCAGCGAGGCGAGCAGGGCCTCGCGGTCGCGCGGGTCCTCGAAGATGTTCGGGTCGAGCGCCACGGGGTCGGCCACGCCCGGCCCGGTGAGGCGCACGGTGCCACGGGACCGGGGGCGGACGAGCCCCGCGTGCAGCGTGAACGCGTTCGTCGGCCCCTCCATGCCCTCGTCGTACATCGGGACGGAGAAGTGGATGGGCTGGGTGTCGGGCGCGTCCAGGTCCGGGCGGGAGCGCCAGAACAGGTGCGTCTGGGTGACCGACCAGTCGGACGCGAGGTGCTCGATCGTCCGGGCCGTGGCCTCGGCGATGACCGGGGCCAGCAGGTGGTCGTGCAGGTTCGACCCGACCCCGGGCAGGTCGTGGACCACGGGGACCCCGACGTCGGTGAGGTGGGCGGCGGGGCCGATGCCCGAGCGCAGGAGGATCTTCGGCGAGTCGAGCGCCCCCGCGCACAGGACCACCTCGTCGGCGCGGATCTCCTCGGGCGCGCCGTCCGGGGCGGTGAAGGGCACCACCGCCACGCCGACCGCGCGCCCGTCCTCGACGAGCACCCGCTGCAGGAGCACTCCGGTGCGCAGGCTCAGCCGCGGGTGATCCTCCACCGGCTTGACGTAGGCCATCCACGTGTTGAACCGCCGCCCGTCCCGGACGTTGATCTGCTGCTGGGAGACCCCGTCGAGCGTGCCGCCGTTGTAGTCCGCGTTGTACGGCACCCCCACCTGCTCGGCCGCCTCGATGATCGAGGCGAACACCGGGTTGAGCGGGTAGTCCTGCACCACGGGCACCGGCCCGTCGGTGCCACGACTGTCGCCGGGGACCGCCCCGGCGGGCGGGACGTAGGCCTCGAGCGCCCGGAACCAGGGCAGCACGTCCTCCCACCCCCATCCCGGGCACCCGTCCGCCGCCCAGGCGTCGTAGTCCTGGGCGGCGCCGCGCACCCAGATCGTGGCGTTGAGGGCGTGGGAGCCGCCGAGCACGCGTCCGCGCGGCCAGTGGATCACCCGGCCGTCCGCGTGCCGCTGGGGCACGGTGAAGTAGTCCCAGTCCTCCGGCGAGTGCCACAGCTCGCCCAGGCGGGACACCTGGTGGATGGCCGGGTTGAGGTCCGTGCCCCCGGCCTCGAGGAGGATCACCTCGTGGCCGGCGTCCAGGAGGCGGCGGGTCAGGATGCTGCCGGCGGTGCCGGCGCCCACGACGACGTAGGTCTTGGCGGTCTCGTTGCGCATGGCCCCAGTGTGATCCAGGGCACGTCGAGGCGAGTTGTCCCGGCGCGCACGGCCCTTGACCCACAGCGCGGGAATCCGCGCTGTGGGTCAACAGCCGTGCTCGCACGGTCAAGCCGTCCGGCTGTGTCCCGGGTCACCATGGGGGCAGCACCGCATCCGTCCTCCCGAAGGAGCCACCGTGACCACCACTCCCGCTGCCACGACCGACACCCCGACCGTCCTCGGTCTCGACGAGCTGCTGGCGGCCGTCACCGACCCGCAGGGCCGGGAGATCTTCGACCCGGCCACCGGGGAGCTGGTCGGCCGGTCCCCGGAGTCCACGGTCGAGGACCTGGACGACGCCCTGGACCGGGCCCGCCGGAAGCAGTCGGAGTGGGCCGCCGTCCCGGACTCCGAGCGCTCGGCGCTGCTGCTCCGGGCCGCCGACGCCGTCGAGGCGAACGCCGCCGCGCTCGCGGAGCTGCTCTCGCGCGAGCAGGGCAAGCCCGTGCAGAACGGGCCGAACGCCCTGTTCGAGGTCGGCGGCGCGGTGGCCTGGCTGCGCGCGACGGCGACGCTGCCGCTGGAGCCCGAGACGCTCTTCGACGACGAGTCCGGCCGTGCCGTGCTCAGCTACGAGCCCATCGGCGTCGTGGGGGCCATCAGCCCCTGGAACTGGCCGATGATGATCTCGGTCTGGCAGCTCGCCCCGGCCCTGCGGATGGGCAACACCGTGGTGGCCAAGCCCTCCGAGTACACCCCGCTGTCCGTGCTCGGGCTCGCCCACGTGCTCAACCAGGTGCTGCCCGAGGACGTGCTGACCGTGGTGGCGGGGGGCCGGGAGGTCGGCGAGGCGCTGTCGAAGCACCCGGGCGTGGACAAGCTGATGTTTACCGGCTCGACCGCCACGGGCAAGGCCATCATGCGCTCGGCCGCCGACTCCCTGACCCGGCTCACCCTGGAGCTGGGCGGCAACGACGCCGGGATCGTGCTCCCGGACGCGGACCCCGAGGCCATCGCCGAGGGCCTGTTCTGGGGCGCGTTCATCAACACGGGCCAGACCTGTGCCGCGCTCAAGCGCCTCTACGTCCACGAGGACGTCCACGACGCCGTGTGCGAGGCCCTCACCCGGGTCGCGGCGGCCATGCCGATGGGCCAGGGGCGGGACGAGCGCAACGTCCTCGGCCCGCTGCAGAACAGGGCGCAGTTCGAGATCGTCGCGGACCTCGTCGAGCAGGCGCGGGCCGGGGGCGGCCGGGTGCTGATCGGCGGCGAGCCGGCCGCGGAGCAGCCGGGGTACTTCTACCCCACCACGCTCGTGGCCGACGTCGACGACGACAACCCCCTGGTGACCGAGGAGCAGTTCGGTCCGGCCCTGCCGATCGTGAAGTACTCCTCGGTCGACGAGGCCGTGCGCATGGCCAACCGCCTCGACGTCGGCCTCGGGGCCTCGGTGTGGGGCTCGGACCCGGACCGGGCACGGGAGGTCGCCGCCCGGCTCCAGGCGGGCACCGTCTGGATCAACAAGCACGGCACCGTGGACCCCCGGATGCCCTTCGGCGGGATCAAGAGCTCCGGGTTCGGCCTGGAGTTCGGCGTGGAGGGCCTCAAGGCCCTGGGCGTGCCGAAGGTCATCTCCTCCTGAGCGTGCCCGCCCGGCCCGTCCGCGGACGCCGCCGGTGCCCGCGGACGGGCCGGGCGGTGGGCGCGGGCCTCGCTCCCGGGGCCCACGGCCCCCGGGGCCGGGATCAGGCCAGGCGCAGCGTGGTGAGGCAGGTCGGGTCGTCGGCGGAGGTGCTGACCTGCTGGGTCGCCGTCCCGGCGGCCGAGCTGATCTCGAGGGTGCCGGTGATGTCCTTGGGCAGCCACAGGCCCACGAACCCGTTCTCGTAGCTGGTGAGCGTCCGGTCGAGGAGCACCCGGCCGGCGTCGTCGGCCACCCGCACGTCGAACTCCTCGCCCACGAGCTCGCCCTGGCAGCCGGAGAGGCTGTGGTGGAAGCACTCGTGGGTGGTGGTGGTCCACGGGGCGACCGCGAGGTAGAACCGGTCCTCCGGCATGGGCAGCACGGCCTCCGACCCGCCGTCGGTCAGGACCACCTCGTCGTAGGTGACGGAGCCCGCCAGTCCCGCCGCCCGGTCCTCGTGGGTGCGGTCGAGCCGCTCCACGACCTCCTCGGTGCTCGCGCCCTCCAGCCCGTGCTCGCGCAGCAGGGCCTCGCGCTCGGCGTTCCCGCCCGCACACCCGGAGGCGAGCAGGAGGGCGGCGGCGGACACGGACAGCACCCAGGACCTCATGCCGTCCACCCTATCGAGGCCCCCGGCGGACCGGTCGCGGGTCCCGCCGGGCTGCTCCCCAGCCCGCTGCCGGTGGAAGCGACTACACTGCGGGGTCAAGCGGTTGCGGGATGCGGGATGCGGGAGGATCCGCCATGAACAGCACCGGGAACAGCGACGGCTCCGGCGTCGCACTGCTGGTCACCGGGGCCACCGTCGTGTCCGTCGTGTCGTCCGTCCTGGCCGACCTGCGGGTCATTGCCGTCACCGCGCTGGTCCTCGCCGGCCTGCTGGTCGTCGTGCTGCTGCTGCGCACCACCCTCCGGGCCCTGCGCCCGGGCGCGGCCGGCCGGCGGCGAGCGCGGCACCGGACGCTGGAGACCGCCCGCCGAGCCGGGACCGAGAACATGCGGGCGGCCTGGATGCACCGGCAGCTCGGGCTCCTGCCGCCCCAGCAGCGGACCGCGGACACGGCCTTCGTCGCCGCCCGGCTGGCCGAGGTGCCCCGGGCGGACTGGGACGTGGCCCGTCTCCGGCTGCACGGCCGGGCGCTGTGGTCGGTCCGGGACGCGGCCGGACGGACACCTCTGCACCAGGAGGTCGAGGCCCGGCTGGACCGGGTGGCCGCCGTGATCTCGGACCTGACCGAGGACGAGTTCGACACCCGCCTGGGGCAGCGCGACGACCGGTACCTCCTCCACCCCGATCCCGACGTCCGGGCCGCCTACCTGGCGGGCGGGTCCGAGGCCGTGGAGGCGATCATGGGTGCGATCTCCGCCGCCCGGGCGCAGGCCCGGGCGGACGCCGCCGCGCAGGCCGCCGCGGACTCCCTGGCCCGGGAGCGCAACGCCGCGCTGCGGGCGCTGCGGGAGATCCACCGGCCCACGGGCTCCCGGGACGCCCACGCCGCGTGGGAGGAGCAGGCCCGCCGGATCGGCCGCTGACCCGCCCGGCCCCTCAGCCCGGGAGGTGCTCCTCCGGCGCCCCCTGGAACTCCCGCACCTCGACCGGCAGGGTGGTCGCCCGCGCCAGCTTCCGGCCCCACTCGATGGCGGCGTCGTAGTCGGGAGCGGCCACGATGCAGATTCCGCCCGCGTGCTCGTCCTCGCGCTCGTACGGGCCGTCGGTCGTGACCACGTCCGCGCCGTGGAAGCGCACGACGACGGAGGCCTCCGCGCGGTCCAGGCCCCCGGCGAAGACCCACGCCCCCGCGGCCCGCAGCTCCTCGTTGAACGCGGCGACGTCGCGCATCACGGGCTCGAGGACCTCGGGGGCCGCCGGCCCGCCGTCGGGCTGTTCGATGCTGAGCAGGTAGTGCTTCATGGCAGGTGAGCCTCCCTGGGGCGTCGGATGGTCCTCGGAGTCTACGGTCGGGGCGGTCCCCCGAAACAGACCTGCACGCCCACCACCCGGCCCTCGCGCACCGGTCCCGGGCTGCCCCGTTCCTGCGTCACGGGGCCCTCAGCCGTTCTGCGGCAGCTGGGCCACGAGCTCGTCGTCGTCGGGCTCCGCCACGGGCGGCAGGGTGCGCACCTGGTCCGCGGAGGGGCGCACGGCCCGGTCCGCCGGCTCCAGGCGCACCGGCCGGCCCGTCTCGAGGGAGGCGAGCACCGCCTCGTGCACGCGGATGTCCAGCAGCCCCTCCTCCCCGTCGGCCTCGGGCGCGGCGCCGGTCAGGATGCACGCCGAGAAGTAGTCGGTCTGGCCCGCGAACTGCTCCACCGGGTCGTGGGTGCGGGTCTCGGTCCGGCCGTCGCGGGTCACGGTGTAGCTGATGCCCACCTCGGGACCGAAGCCGAAGCACGGCTGGGCCGCCAGCGCACCGCCGGTGCCCACCACGGTGAACTGCTCGGTGGCCTCGGTGGCGTAGCTGATCGTGAACTGCGCCAGCCGCTCCCCGGGGAAGCGCAGGGTCACCGCCACGGTGTCGTCGAAGTCGAAGCCCCGGCCCGGTGTCCGCACGCCCATCGCGTGCACCTCGACCGGTTCGGCCGCGAACAGGTTGCGCACCGCGTTGAGCGGGTAGCTGCCCATGTCCGGGATCGGCCCGCCCCAGAACCCGGAGTGGCCGCGGTGGTTGGCCTCGTCGATGTCCTGGGCGAACACCGCGGTGAACAGGCGGGGCTCGCCCACCAGGGCCTCGTCCCGGACCCGGGTGATCAGCTCCAGGGTGCCCGGCTCGTGGTGCAGCCGGTAGGCGACCATGAGCCGGGCCCCGCCGCGCGCGGCGGCGTCGATCATCGCCCGGCAGTCCTCCACGGAGGTCTCCATCGGTTTCTCGACCAGCACGTGGATGCCCGCCTCGAGGGCCGGCTCCGCGAACTCCCGGTGCCGGAACACGGGCGTGGCCACGTACACGGCGTCCACGTCACCGGAGGCCAGCAGCGCCGGGTAGTCCTCGTAGGAGTACGCGGGCACGCCGTACTCGGCCGCGAGCTCCTGGGCCTTCTGCGGGGTGCCGGTGACCAGGGCGGCCAGCACGGAGTTGCCGGTCCGGGCGATGGCGGGCAGGAACGCCTGCTGGGAGATCTGGCCGAGCCCGACCACCGCGTAGCGCACGGGGCCGTTCGTCGAGGGGGCGGTGCGGGGGATCGTCATGGGATGTCCTTCGCGGTCGGGAACGGGGCGGTCCCGGCCAGACTAGCGGCGGGCGGGGACGGGTGGAACGCCCGCGCACGGTCCGGGCCGGGTGGGCCATCATGGGAGCACGCCCCCGCAGGACCGTCGCCGGTCCCCGACCGCCAGGAGAGTTCCGTGCCCAAGAGCAAGGCCCGCAAGAAGGCCGCCGCCAAGAAGAAGCAGCAGCGGCGGGAGTTCCACGCCGCGGCCGGCGCCCGCGGCGTCGAGATCGACGGCGCCCCGCAGGGCACGTGGGACGACGACGCCCACGAGCTGCTGGTCGCCCGCGGCTGGGTGGCCTACCGGGACCTGGAGATGGACCAGCTCGGCGACGGCTGGGAGTGGCTGCCGTCCCAGCTGCCGCTGGACGCCGGGGTGGGCGGCGAGCCCGGGCCCACGTCCGTCTTCGCCGCGGCGGAGGGCGGCTACGACGTCGAGCTCGCCAACCCGAACGGGACCGTGGACCCCGACCGCTCGGGGCACTACGACACCCTCGAGGAGCTCGAGGCGGCCCTGGACGACCTCGAGGCCTGGCGCGTCCCCGCCGACGAGTACGTGCTGCCCGACGAGCCGAGCTTCTCCGCGGATACCCCCTGGGCGATCTGCCAGCTCTACGCCGGCGGGATGATCGACCACTGGGAGCTCGCCGCCGACCTCATCCACTTCCCCTACGAGCAGACCCCCGACGGGTTCGCCGCGGTCGAGCGCGCCCACCGGGCCGGGCTCATCCCGGCCTCGCTGTTCGCCGCGGTCGTCGCGGGCCGGGCGGCGTAGCGGCCCGCTCCCCTTGTCGGCGCTCCTGGCGCGGGCGTAGCGTGGCACCGGACCATCACCCTACTGAGGAAGAAGGACCGTCATGACGCAGACCCCGGACCCCGCCGAGAACAAGCCGTCCCAGGCCGAGGGGGACGTTCCCGAGGACCAGGACGTGGAGTCGGCCGTCGACCCGGCCGGCAACAAGCCCTCCCAGGCCGAGGGCGACGCGCCGGAGGACGCCCCCGGCGACGACTGAGACCCGAGCCCCCGGCGCCGGGCGTCCCGATCCCGGGGCGCCCGGCGCCGCCGTGACGGGGCGTTTCCCTCGTGCCCGGCGCGAGCTCCTGGTCCCCGCCCGGCCGGGAGCCCCCGGCGTCCGCGGCGCCCGGCCCGGATCCGGGCGCGGACCTCAGTGCCGGCTCAGCCCCCGGCCGCGCCGGCTCCCGGACGTCGGCGCCCACCCCGGCAGGCCGAGGAGGTCGGACGCCTCGCGGTAGTGGCAGGTGGAGAGGATGCCGAAGCCCGTCTCCACCGCGCGGCGGTAGTAGTGCGGGTCCAGGGCGTCGGCGGGCAGGTTCTCGTCGTAGCGGTGCAGCTCCAGGCGCATCGGCACGTCCCAGCCGCGCATCCGCAGGCTCGTCTCCATGTCCGGGACGTAGTGGCCGGCGAAGCCGATGACCCGCCCGATGTCGGGCACCTCGCGCCGGACATCCTCGGCCGTGGCGAGCCCATCCGGGTGGCTGGGCACGAAGTAGACGAGGTCCGGGGCGATCCGGCGGTAGACGGCCAGCTGCGTCAGCCCCTGCACCCCCACCACCACCTGGCTCTCGGCACGGTGGGTGCGGACGAGCTCGACGACGACCTCGGGCGCCACGTGGTGCACCTCCAGCCACAGGACCGCCCCGGCCGGCACGGCCCAGGTGAGGAACTCGCCGGCCTCCCGCACGGGGCAGCGGGTGACCTCGCCGTAGTTGTCCACCAGGTGCTGGCTCAGCACGTAGTCGGCGGACTGCTCGCTCACCGGCCCGACGCCGGTGCTCCCGTGCCCCATGACGGGCTCGTGCAGGACGACGCACCGGCCGTCCACGGTGCTGCGCAGATCGATCTCGATCATCGTCCGCGGCCGGGTGGCCAGGACGTTCTGGGCCGACTCGAGAGCGGAGCACGGCCACGGGCCGTCGGGGTGGTAGCCGCCGCGGCGGGCGAGCAGGAGGGGCCCGGTGGCCGTCAGGCGGTCGTGCCGCGTGTAGGCCGCCAGCTCGGCCGGCGAGTCGAAGAAGATCGAGTGCTGTGCTGCTCGGGAGGCGGTCCCTGCGGAGCTGCAGTCCAGCGGGTCCGGTCGGTGGGGGTCGTTCGGCATGGATACTCCTGGGGGGATGGGAGCGCAGTCGGTGGCCGTGGGGGACGGCCGGAGGGACGGGAAGCTGGGGGAACCGCCCGTCCGAGTGCTCAGGGGCCCTCGGCCGCCCGTGCACGCTCCAACTCTTCCACGTCCGAGGGCGAATACGTCGCCTCGATCTGCATGTCGTTGCCTCCGCGGAGCACATTGGCCGTCTTGAGACCTCGGATGACGAGCCGGGGAATGGGCCGGTACGTGGTCCGGCCGTCGCGAACCGGCCGGGTGCCCACGCCTTGGCGCAGGGCGACGGCGTGCAGCCACACGTCGTCGGCCCGGGGCGCGCACGCCGTGAACCCGCTCCCGGCCTCGCGCAGGGCGTCGAGCAGGCGCGGCGGGTAGAGCACACCGGAGGTGCCCGTGGCGAAGGTCAGCAGCGAGGCTCCCGCGGGGGCGCCGGGCACCCAGGTGGCGTAGGGCTGGATCCGTCCCGCCTGCACGCGCATGCGGTGCGCCCGGTGCGCCACCACGTCGCCGGGGTGCCGCTCGTGGACGGCGAGCAGCTCCTCCAGCCACGTCCCGCCGTAGAGGACGTCGTCGTCGGCGATCACCAGGGGCAGCTCGTGCCGGGCCTCGGACCGCACGTAGGGGTAGTACTTCTTGTGCGGGCCCCAGTCCTCGGTGGCGCGGATCTCGAGGCCGCGGCGCACCAGCCGGGCCAGCGGTGCGGGGGGATCGGCCACCACGGCGGGGTCCTCCAGCCACAGGATCAGCCGCCGCGGGCGGACCGTCCCGTGCGCCATCGACTCGACGGCCAGGTGCACCGTGCGGATCCGGCTCCCGTAGGAGGTGAGGCTGACGACGACGGGGGCGTCCCCCCGCACGGGCGTCCCCACGAAGCGGTTGCGCGCCCGGAAGTACAGCGCGCTGCGGCTGGTCCGGAACGAGTGCAGCCAGCTGCGGACCAGCGCACGGGACAGCACCCACCGCAGGGGGTGGGACCGCCGTCCGGCCGACCGGGAGCTCATGCCGGGGGCGTCAGCCCGGCGCGCGCCGCCGCGCTGCCCAGGTGCAGGACACCCGAGTCGGTCGTCACCGCGATCCAGGAGAAGCCCTGCGCGCGCAGCGCGGCCGCCCGCTCCGGGGACCCCGCGAACGCCCCCGGCAGCACACCGGCCGCCCGGCACGCGCGCACGATCACCGGCAGGGGCGCGTCCTCCGCCGTGTCCGCGAGCAGGTCGTCGACGTCCCGGCCCAGCGCGAGGGAGAGGTCGAAGGGCCCCACGAAGACCATGTCCAGGTCCGGGGTGGCCGCGATCTCCTCGACCGCGGCCACTGCCGGGGCGGTCTCGACCATCACCGCGCACCGGGGGCGCGGCATCGACGCCGCGCCCCCGGTGGAGTCCCGGCTCCCGGGCAGGGGGCCCCAGCTGCGGGCGCCCCGTGGCGGGTAGTGCGCCGCGGCCACGGCGGCCTCGGCCTGCCCGGCGCTCTGGACCAGGGGGACGATCACGCCGTCCGCCCCGGCGTCGAGGGCCCGGCCGATCGCCGTGGGGTCGTTCGCGGCGACCCGGACCAGCACCGGCGCCGCCGCCTCGTGCCGCAGGGCGAAGAGGCCGCGGAGGGCGGCGTCGTCGAAGTGTCCGTGCTGGGCGTCGACGCCGACCCAGTCGAAGCCGGCGCGCTCGAGCGCGAGCGTGGTGCGGACGTCGCCGAGCGTGGCCCACACACCGGTGCGCACCGCGTCCGCGGGAAGGTCTGCGTCGGTCATGGCCTCATGATGGCAGGGGGCGGGCGGGGGCACGACCTCGCCGCGAGATTGCGACGACGCCGCCGGCGACGACCGTGACCAGCCCGGCGAGCACCGCGACCCAGACCGCCACGGCGGAGTACCCGCCGGCGGTGGCGTGGGGGTCGAGGAACGGATAGGGATACCAGTAGGGCGCGCCGGTGGCCTCGTCGAGCACCCGGGGCGCCCGCACGAGGGTGTAGACCACCCACAGCACCGGGTAGACGGCCGTCCAGCCGACGACCCGCCACCGCACCGGGCGCCGACCGGGCGCGAGCAGCCAGTCCAGGAGCACGTAGACGGGCGCGATGAGGTGCAGGACCTCGTTGGACCACTGCTGCTCCAGGCCGGCCGGGAGCGGGATGCCGCGCAGCAGCACGTTGTAGACCAGCCCCGTGACGACCGTGTACGTGGTGGCCGCCGCGCGCAGGGCGCTGAACGCTCCCGGCTCGGCACCGGGACCGCGCAGCAGCAGTCCCGCCCCGACGGCCAGGACCACGGCGAGCAGCAGGCTGCTCTGGATCGTGAAGTAGCTGAAGAAGTTCGCCACGTCCACCGCGATGTGGCGGTCGCCGCGGTCGACCCAGAACTGCAGGCTGACCCGGAGCTGTCCGAGCACGGCCGCGACCATTGCCACGGCCGCGGCCGCACGGGTCACGGCGAACAGCCGCCTCATGCCCGGTCCCCTCCTCCGTGCCCGGTCAGACCTCCACGGCGGCCAGCACCGGCGTGGTGGGCGTCTCGGAGCCGCCGGCGGGCTCGACCGTCATGGCCACCGCGCCGGCACGGTCGACGTCCCCCTTCAGCCACACCTGCACCTGCCCGCCGCCGAAGTGCGCGTCCGGCACCGGGGAGCCGTCCTGCATCAGCCACAGCTGGTACTCGCGCCCCTCCTCCGGGTCCGGGAGGTCGGCAGCCACGAGCATGGCCGCGTCCTCCTGCTCGGAGACCACGAGGGTGGCGGCGCTCCCGTCGACCTCCAGCCGGTGGGTCGCCACGTCCGCGGCGGCCAGCAGGCGGGCCTGCCGGTCCTGTTCCTGCGCGGCGAGCTGCTGCTGCTCGCGCTGCTCCGTCTGCGTCCCGATCGCCCAGCCGCCCAGGGCGGCACCCGGCAGGAGCACTGCGGCCGCCGCCGCGACGGCCAGCCGCTGCCGCCGCTGCCGCCGGCGCTCCGCCAGGGAGACGACGTCCGCGCCGGACCCCGGGCCCGCCGAGCTCCCGGAGGAGGCAGCGCTCGGCGGCTCGGCGGGCGACGTGGCCGGCGTCCCGGCGGGTGCCCCGGACCGGGTCCCGTGGATGGCGGCGAGGACGTTCGCGCGCAGGGCCGGCGGCGGCTCCTGGGCCACCGCCGAGGCCAGGGCAGCGCCGACCTCTCCGAACGAGTCCACCTCGGCGCGGCACGCCGCGCAGCCCCGGAGGTGGTCCTCGAACGCGGCACGCTCCTCGGGCTCGAGGGCGTCCACGGCGTAGAGTGCCGCGTCCCCGTGGACGTCGTCGGACCGGTCGTCCCCCTGCATGTCGTTCACCGCTGCACCCCCAATGCTGAGCGTAGATTGTTGAGCCCGTCCCTGATCCGTGCTTTCGCCGTGCCCAGTGGGACGGCCAGGTGCTCGGCGACCTGTCGGTGGCTGTAGCCCCGGTAGTACACCAGGCAGACGGCCTCGCGCTGGAGCTCGCTCAGGGATCCCAGCCCCGTGCGGACCTCCTCGGTGTCCAAGGACTGCTCGACCTCGCCCCAGGTCTCGTCGGAGGGCGGGCCCGCCTGGCGGAGCTCGTACTGCTCGTCCCGGACGCGTTCCCGCTGGCTCTGCCGGATCCGGTCCACCGCGCGCCGGTGGGCCATGGTGCACAGCCAGGCCAGCACGGTGCCGCGCCGCGGATCGAAGCGCTCCGCCTGCTGCCAGGCCATCAGGTAGACCTCCTGCACCACCTCGGCGGCCAGCTCCGGGGAGCGGGTCAGCCGCACCACGAGCCCGAACAGCTTCGTGCACGTGGCGTCGTACAGCTGGGCGAAGGCGGCCTCGTCCCCGGCGGCGCTGCGCCGCAGCAGGTCGGCCAGGTCGTCGGTTCCACTGGAGGAACGGGACTGGGTCCCCGCGCCGCAGCCGCGGCCGGTCGGTCCTTCACTCACGCGATCTCGCTGTTCACTCGGGGGGCAACGCCTCGCCCGCCACCCGGGCGAGGACAGTCCTGTACCGCAGACTGCCACATCCGACCGGTGCCGCACTGTCGACACACGCTGTCCTTCCATGCCAGGTGTTCGTCACCGGACGCCTCGCGGATGGGTCCGCGGCGCGTCCGGACGGTTCCGGGGCCGGTCCAGGACCCCGGTCCGGCACCCGGTTCCGGGGCGCCGATCCAGGAGGCCGAAAAAAACTTTGCGGCGGCACCCATCCGGGGCCGCCCCGGCGCCGAACCCCCTGTGCACACACCGAATGTGCGCACACGGCACGACCCCCGGTACGACACAGGAGAAACTGATGCGCAAGTCCACGTTCCTCGCAGTCCCCACCCTGGCCCTCGGCGCCCTCACCCTTGCCGCCGCCCCCGCCTCCGCCCACGCGGAGGACACGTGGTCCTCCCAGGCGACCCTGAACACCCTGAACAACTCCGGCACCACCGGCGACGTCATGGTCGACGTCCACGGCACCGAGGCCACCGTCACGATGAACGTCACCGGTGCGGCCGAGACCTTCATGGACGGGCCGTTCCCGCACGCCCAGCACATCCACATCGCCGCCCAGGGCGTGTGCCCGCCCCCCACCGCGGACACCGACGGCGACGGCGTGGTCTCCACCCCGGAGGGTCACCCGTTCTACGGGATGATCGGCACGTCCCTGACCACCGAGGGCGACACCAGCGCCGACTCGGCCCTGGCCGTGGAGCGCTTCCCCGGCGGCTCCGCCTACACCTACGAGCGGACCTTCGAGCTGGACGCGGCCACCGCCGAGTCCCTGCAGAACGGCACCGCGGTCGTCGTCGTCCACGGTGTGGACCCGGCCAAGATGCCGGCCGCCGCCGCCGAGAAGATGAGCTCGCTGAACGAGGAGCTGCCCCTGGCCGCCACCCTCCCGGCGGCCTGCGGCACGCTGACCGCCTCCCAGATGGGCGCGATGCCCGAGGGCGGCGCCGACACCGGCGTGACCCAGGAGACCGGCTCCGGCGCCGAGACCGCGGCGCTGGGCGGCGGCCTCCTGGCGGCCGTGGCCGGCGGCGCCTGGGCGCTGCGCCGGCGCGCTGCCCGGGCCTGATCCCGCGGGACGGTTCCTGTCATGACGGGATCGACCACCGGTCGCCGCGGGGGCCTGCTGGCCTCCGCGGCGGCCGCCGTCCTGCTCGCCACCGGCTGCGCCGCCGGATCCGGTGACGGCCCCCCGGCCGCCTCCGGCAGCACGTCCCCGGCGGCCTCGAGCAGCGCCACCGGCACGCCCTCCCCCACGTCGTCGTCCACGGCGGCGCCGTCGCCCACGGGAACACCGCCGGCCGCACGCGCGACGCCGACCGCCGCCCCCGAGGACCGCCCCGCGGTCCTCGACGCCTCCGAGCCCGTCTCCCTGACCGTGCCGTCCACGGGCACCCGCTCCGAGCTGCTGCACCTGGGTCTGCGGGAGGACGGGTCCCTGGAGGTCCCGCCCGAGGGTCCCGGGTCCCCGGCGAGCTGGTACACCGGCTCCCCCACCCCCGGCGAGCGCGGCCCGGCCGTGCTGCTGGGCCACGTCAACGCCACCGGCGGCGGCCCCGGGGTCTTCGCGGACCTGCGGCAGCTCGCTCCCGGGGACCGGATCGAGGTCGCCCGGGAGGACGGGAGCACCGCGGTCTTCGCCGTCGACCGCGGGGAGCAGTACGGCAAGGACGACTTCCCCACCCTGGAGGTCTACGGCAACACGGCGGACGCCGAGCTGCGGCTGATCACCTGTGACGGCTACGACCCGGCCACCCGTGAGTTCGACGACAACTACGTCGTCTACGCGTCCCTGGTGTCCTGAGCCGCCTCGACGAGCACGACGACTCGGTCCTGGACCGCGCGCGGGCTCCCGGCGCGCTCCAGGTGCTCGCGGGCCCCGTCCTCCCACGCCCGGTGCCTGCGCTCGAGGTCGGTCGTTCCCTAGACTCGGACCGGTGAGAACGACCGTTCTCACGCGCAGTGCGAACGACCGAGAGGAAGAACCTCCATGGGGTACATCAGCGTCGGCACCGAGAACAGCACCGACATCGAGCTGTACTACGAGGACCACGGCAGCGGGCAGCCCGTGGTGCTGATCCACGGCTATCCGCTGGACGGGTCGTCCTGGGAGAAGCAGACCGTGGCCCTGCTCGAGGCCGGCCACCGCGTGATCACCTACGACCGGCGCGGCTTCGGCAGCTCCAGCAAGCCCACCACCGGCTACGACTACGACACCTTCGCCGCGGACCTGAACGCCGTGCTGACCCACCTCGACCTGCAGGACGCCGTCCTCGTGGGCTTCTCGATGGGCACCGGCGAGGTGGCGCGCTACCTCGGCACCTACGGTTCCTCCCGGGTGGCCAAGGCGGTCTTCCTCGGCTCGCTGGAGCCCTACCTGCTGCAGACGGACGACAACCCCACCGGCGTGCCGCAGGAGGTCTTCGACGGCCTCGCCGCCGCCGTGACCGCGGACCGGTACGCGTTCTTCACCGAGTTCTTCGGCAACTTCTACAACGCCGACACCTTCCTCGGCACGGACCGGCTCAGCCAGGAGATCGTGGACGCCAGCAAGAACATCGCGTTCCGCTCGGGCGCCGTGGCCTCCGTGGCCGCGCAGCCGACCTGGCTCACCGACTTCCGCGCCGACATCCCCCGGATCGACGTCCCGGTCCTGATCGTGCACGGCACCGCGGACAACATCCTGCCGATCGACGCCACCGGCCGGCAGTTCACCAAGGCGCTGCCGGAGGCGCGCTACGTCGAGATCGAGGGCGCCCCGCACGGCATGCTCTGGACGCACGCTCCCGAGGTGAACGAGGCGCTGCTGGACTTCCTCGCCGACTGACCGGCCCGGCCCCGGATCGGCCGGGGGCGCCCGCTGGTGCGATCGATAACGAATGTGTAACGTAACGTCATGAGAACATCCCCCCGCGTTCTCCCGGACCATCGGCGTCCCCTGCGCGGGTGGTCCCACGGCCCCGGCCCGCCTCTCCCGGCGGACCGGGGCCGTCGTTCGTGCCTGATCGGCCCCCGGCCGGGGGCCGATCAGGCACGTGCTGCGGCGGTGCCGACCGCTCAGCCGCGGGGGTCGCGGTCCGGGCGGACTCCCCCCGGACCCTCACCGGGCCGGTCCGTGCCGCCGGGCCGGTCCGTTCCGCCCGGCCCGGCGCCCGGGGACCGGTCGTCCGGCGCGGTCCCCCCGGCGCCCCGGTGTCCGCCGAGGTAGTCCCGGGCCTTCTGCTGGACCGAGTCCACGTGCCGCTCGTACTTCCGTCCGGTGCGCTTGTCCACGAAGTTCCCGGCCTGGTCCAGGACCTTGTTCACCTTGTCCGGGTTGCGCTGCGCGAGCTGCTTGGCCTTCGCCGTGAGCCCCTTGAAGTTCACCATGACGTCTCCTTCCGAGAGCGGTCACCGCCGCGAGTCCGCCGCGGTGCTGTCACGACTCCATCATGCAGAGCTGTCGCCGCGCTGGCCAGCACCTGTGGCCCGCCCCGCCGACCCCGGCGCTGAATATGCTCCCGAAGGCATACTCGGGCCGGGGCGGCGGTCAGTCCCGCTCCAGCGGCAGGGCGGGGGCCAGGCGCCGCAAGGACGTGAAGGTGGGGACGAGCGCCTCGTACAGCTGCTCGAAGACCGGCTGCAGGGAGGCGTAGACCGCGGCGTCGGCCGGGTCGGGGCGCAGGGTGGAGTCCACCTCGACGAGGTCCGCGGCCACGTCGATCGACTCGATGAGCCCCAGCGCCTGCATCCCGAGCAGCGCCGCGCCGAACCCGGAGCCCTCGTGCCCGGACGCGAAGGAGATGTCCGTGCCCAGCACGTCGGCGAGCATCTGCCGCCACAGGGGGCTGCGCGCGAACCCGCCCGTCGCCCGGATCTGATCCACCGCCAGGCCTGCCGAGCGCATCGACTGCAGGACCAGGCCCAGCTGCTGGCACACCCCCTCCAGGGCCGCGCGCACCAGGTGCGCCCGTCCGTGCGCGCGCGTGAGCCCCACGTAGGCGCCCCGGGGCAGGGAGCTCCAGTGCGGGGCGCGCTCGCTCAGCAGATAGGGCAGCATGAGCAGCCCGCCGGAGCCGGCGGGGACGCTCTCGGCCAGCGCGCACAGGGCCTCCTGGGAGTCCTCACCGAGGTCAGGGGCGAGCGCGTCGCCCGCCCAGCCCAGGACCACGCCCCCGTTGTTGATGGCCCCGCCCACCACCCAGCGGCCGGGGGTCAGGGCGTAGCAGAACACCCGGCCCAGCGGGTCCACCACAGGACGGTCGACGACGACGCGCAGCGCGCCGCTCGTGCCGATCGAGCAGGCGGCCACCCCGGGCCGCACCGCCCCCAGCCCCAGGTTCGCGAGGGGCCCGTCGCTGGCGCCGACCACCACCGGCGTGCTCTCGGGCAGGCCGGTGGCCCGGGCGGTCGCCTCCGTGAGCCCGGGCAGGACGGTGGTGGTGGGCACCAGCTCCGGCAGCTGCTCGGGCAGGATCCCGGCCAGAGCCAGGGCCTCGTCGTCCCAGGTCAGTTCGTGGATGTTCATCAGCCCCGTGGCGGAGGCCACCGAGTGGTCCACCACGAGGGCGTTGCACAGCCGCAGCAGCACGAACTCCTTGATGCCGGCCCAGAAGGCGACCCGCTCGCACAGCTTGGGCTCCTGCTCGTGGAACCACACGAGCTTGGCCAGCGGTGACATCGGGTGCACGGGGGTGCCCGTGCGCCGGTGCAGCGCGAGTCCGCCCACGGCGGCGCGCAGCCGCTCCGCCTGCGCACTGGCCCGGGTGTCGGCCCAGGTGACGAGCGGGGTGAGGGGCTCCCCCTCGGGCGAGAGCCCGAGCAGGCCGTGCATCGCGGAGCTGAAGGACAGTCCGGCCACGCGCTCGGCCCCGACCTCCTCGACCACGGCGCGCACCGTGTCCAGGACGGCGCGGAGGATCAGCTGCGGGTCCTGCACGGCGTGGCCGCCGTGCGGCTCCTCCAGCGGATAGCCCGCCGAGGCGGAGGCGAGCTGCTCGCCGCCCACCGCGAACGCCACGGTCTTGGTGCTCGTGGTGCCGATGTCCACCCCGAGCACCACGGTGCCGGCGGTGGGATCTCCGTGCGGCCCGGTCATCAGCGGGTCTGCTGGCCGAAGGAGACGAGCACCTTGCCGGAGGCCGCGGAGTCCCGGGCCGCGGAGAAGGCCTCCAGGGCCCGCTCGGCCGGGATCTCGTGCGTGACGACGCCCTCGATCCCGGGGTGGGCGGCGAGCAGCTCGATCGCCTCGTCGATCTCGTCGTCGAAGCGGAACGAGCCGCGCAGCTGGAGTTCCTTGGACACCAGCGGGGCCAGGTTCACGGGCCGGGCCTCGTTCGGCACCATCCCCACCTGGACCACCACGGCCCCCCGTCGCGCCGCCGCCAGCGCGGGGCTCACAGCCGCGGGCACTCCCGAGCACTCCAGCACCACGTCGAAGGCCTCGGCCGGGAGCGGGTCCGCCCCGATCCGGACCGTGCCGTGCACACCCAGGACCCGGGCCCGCTCCAGCGGGCCCTCGAGGACGTCGGTGGCCACGACCTCCGCCGCGCCTCGGGCC
This sequence comes from Kocuria sp. SM24M-10, assembly GCF_001027955.1. Lineage (NCBI taxonomy): Bacteria > Bacillati > Actinomycetota > Actinomycetes > Micrococcales > Micrococcaceae > Kocuria > Kocuria sp. SM24M-10. The sequence continues at coordinate 61,970 of NZ_LDNX01000111.1, forward strand.
AGGGCCGCGGCCGCCGCGAGCAGCCCGATCGGCCCGGACCCGGAGACGAGCACCCGCCGGCCGGCCACGTCCCCGGCCACGGTCAGCCCGTGCAGCGCCACGGCCAGCGGCTCGGCCAGCGCGGCCCGGCGCAGCGGGAGGCCCTCCGGGAGCACCCGCACCATGTCCGGGCGCACCAGCAGGTACTCGCTCATCCCGCCCTGCGTGTGCGGCCGGGTGGCGGCGCTGCCCAGGTAGGCCCCGCCCGGCCACAGGTGGCGCCGGTCCTCGATCCCCGGCTCGGGGGTGCCGAACGTGGCCGGGTGCACCGTCACCGGGGTGCCCGGCGCGAGCTGGCCCGCGGGGTCGAGGTCCACCGTCCCGGAGACCTCGTGGCCGGGCACGAGCGGCTCCCGGACCACGTACTCCCCGTTGGCGCCCTCGGCCCAGTAGTGCAGGTCGGACCCGCACACCCCGCCGTAGGCGATCCGGAGCCGGAGCTGCCCCGCGGCCGGTTCCGGAATGGGCTGCTCCTCGACGCGCAGGTCCTGCTTGCCGTGGATGACGATGGCTCTCATGGGTTCTCTTCCTGGGACGCCCGGATCAGCTGGGACGTCCGGATCGGTGAGTGGCGGTTTCGGATCAGACGACGGAGGTCATGCCGCCGTCGACCAGGACGTTGTGCCCGGACACGAAGCTGGAGGCGTCCGAGCACAGGTAGATCAGCGTGCCCACGAGCTCCTCGACGCGCCCCCAGCGCTGGGCCGGGGTGCGGTCGACCACCCACGCGTTGAACGCCTCGTCCTCGATGAGGGCCTGGTTCATCTCCGTGGCGAAGTAGCCGGGGGAGATCGCGTTGACCTGGATGTTGTAGCGGGCCAGGTCGGCGGCCATCCCCTTGGTGAGCATGACCACCCCGCCCTTGGTGGCCGAGTACGGGGCGATGGTCTGCCGGGCGAGCACGGACTGCACCGAGGCGATGTTGACGATCTTGCCGGAGCCCCGCTCCTGCATCCCGGGGACCACGGCGCGGGAGACGTGGAAGGCGCTGGAGAGGTTCGCCGCGACGATGTCCTCCCAGTCCTGGGCGGTGAACTCGGCGAACGGGGCGCGGCGCTGGATCCCGGCGTTGTTCACCAGGATGTCCGGCACCCCGTGCTCGGCCACCACCGCCTCGATCCCCGACCGCACCGCATCGGCGTCGGTGAGGTCGAAGGCGGCCGTGGCCGGTGCCGTGCCCGTGCGGCCGGTGATCTCGTCGCGCACCCGGGCGAGGGCCTCGCCGTCGCGCCCGTGCAGGACCACGCGGGCGCCCGCCTCGGCGAGGCCCGCGGCCAGGGCCCGCCCCAGCCCTCGGGAGGACCCGGTGACGAGGGCGAGCCGGCCGGTGATGTCGAAGACGCTGTTCATGTCCACCTCAGGCGATGTAGAAGATGACGAGCACGATGGCGAAGCCCACCACGGACTGCAGGGCCTGCTGGACGGTCCACGTGCGCAGCGTGGTCTTGACGTCCATGCCCATGAGCCGGCCGACGAGCCAGAAGCCGGAGTCGTTGACGTGGCCGGCGAAGACCGACCCGGCGGCGGTGGCCAGGACGACGGCCGCGACCTCCACGGCGTTGAAGCCGCCCGCGGCCACGGCCGGGGCCATGAGGCCGGCGGCGGTGACGAGCGCCACGGTGGCCGAGCCCTGGGCCAGGCGCAGGACGACGGCGATGAGGTAGGCGGCGAAGATGACCGGCAGACCGATGCCGTCCAGGGAGGAGGCCAGGGCGTCGCCGATGCCGGAGGCCCGCAGGATGCCGCCGAACATGCCGCCGGCGCCGGTGATCAGGATGACCGAGGCCACCGGGCCCAGGGCCGAGTCGACGACCTTCTCCAGGGCGGTGCCGTGCTCGCCGCGGCGGGTGCCGAGGACGAACAGGGCCACGAGGACCGAGATCAGCAGGGCCACCGGGGAGGCGCCGACCATGGAGAGCGCGCCGTACCACGGGGCGTCCTCGGAGACCGTGCCGGCGGCGCGGAGGAAGTCCAGGCCGGTGTTCATGAAGATGAGCACCAGGGGCAGCAGGAGCAGGGCGATGATGGTGCCGACCTTGGGCGGATTGGCCGGCTGGTCGTCGTCCATCTCGCCGAACAGGCCCGGCACGGGCAGGATGAACTTGGAGCCCACGCGCTTGCCCCACAGGTAGCCGGTGACGTACCAGAGCGGGAAGGCCAGCAGCAGGCCGATCAGCAGGACCATGCCGAGGTCGGCGCCGTAGAGCTCGGTGGCGGCCACGGGGCCCGGGTGCGGCGGCACGAAGACGTGCATCACCGAGAACGCACCGGCGGCGGGGATGCCGTAGAGCAGCACGTTGGTGCCGCTCACCCGGCGGGCGACGGCGAAGATGATGGGCAGCATGACCACCAGGCCGGCGTCGAAGAAGATCGGGAAGCCCATGATCAGCGAGGCGATGCCGAGGCCGAAGGGGGCCCGCTTCTCGCCGAAGATGTCCACGAGCTTGTCGGCGAGCACCCTGGCGCCGCCGCTGTGCTCCACGAGCTTGCCGAGCATGGCGCCGAGGCCGATCAGCAGGGCCACCGAGCCGAGCGTGCCGCCGAAGGCCTCCACGGCGGTGTCCACGATCAGCGCCGGCGGGATGCCCGTGGCGAGCGCGGTCAGCAGCGCCACGAGGATCAGGGTCAGGAACGCGTGCAGCTTGAACTTGATCACCAGGATCAGGATCAGCGCGATGGCGGCGGCCGCGATGCCCAGCAGGGGGGCGGTTCCGAGGGTTTGTGTCCAGTCTTCCACTGAGGGTCTCCGTGATCTCGGGCCTGCGCGCAGGCCTTTCGGGTGCTCGTCGTGATCCACGACACGCGCTAGGCTGACAGAAAGATCATACTTTTGGCAACAGCGGGCACGTCATGTGCGCCGCGAGAGGGACGGGGCCGGGATGCACGGGGTGGAGCAGCACAGCGGCGTGCTGGATCGGCTCGGCCGCAGCATCGCCTCGGGCGACCGCGTGCCCGGCACGGTCCTGACACTCGCCGGCCTCGAGGAGGAGTTCGGGGTCTCCCGCACCCTCGTGCGCGAGGTCGTGCGGGTGCTCGAGTCCATGGGCATGCTGGAGTCGCGGCGTCGCGTGGGCGTCACCGTGCGGCCGCCCCGGGACTGGAACCCGTTCGACCCCCGGCTGATCCGGTGGCGGCTCGGCGGCCCCGGGCGGGACGCCCAGCTGCTGAGCCTCACCGAGCTGCGCGCGGCGATCGAACCCATGGCGGCCCGGCTCGCCGCCGCGCGGGCGGACGAGTCCACCCGCCGCCGTCTCGTGGAGCTGGCCGCCCGGCTCAAGGAGCTGGGCCAGGCCCACCGCGGCACGGACCCGGAGTACCTGGCGACCGACATCGCCTACCACGAGCTGCTGCTGGCGGCCAGCGGCAACCCCATGCTCGCCGCCCTGGGCGGGGTGGTGGCCGAGGTGCTCTCCGGGCGCACCGCGCTGGGGCTCATGCCCCGGGACCCCGCTCCCGGGGCGCTCGAGGACCACGAGGCCACGGCCGCCGCCGTCGCCTCCGGGGACGCCGCCACGGCCGAGGCCCGGGCGCGGGCCGTGGTGACGGAGGTGCTCGAGGAGGTCGCCGACGGGACCGGGTGACGCCCCGGTCCTGCCGGCGGGCGGACCGGACGACTCGTAGGCTGAGCCCATGGGCATCTCCGAGACCGACCGCGGGCACCTGCGACGCTGTGTGGAACTGGCCCGCGAGGCCCTCGACGCCGGGGACGAGCCGTTCGGCTCGGTGCTCGTCTCGGCGCGGGGCGAGGTGCTGTTCGAGGACCGCAACCGGGTGGCCGGCGGTGACGCCACCCGGCATCCCGAGTTCGAGATCGCCCGCTGGGCAGCCGCTCACCTCGCCCCGGGAGAGCGCTCCGCGGCCACGGTCTACACCTCGGGCGAGCACTGCCCCATGTGCTCGGCCGCGCACGCCTGGGTGGGTCTGGGCCGCATCGTCCACGCCTCCTCCTCCGCGCAGCTGGTCCGGTGGCTGCAGGAGCTCGGCGTCCCGCCCGCCCCGGTCGCGGCGCTGCCGATCACCCAGGTGGCCCCGGGCGTGCCGGTGGACGGCCCGTGCCCCGACCTGGCCCCGGAGGTGCGGACCCTGCACGCCACCCGCCACGCCCGCTGACCCCCTCTCCCCCTCCGCTGCCCGCCACTGCCCGCGAGGTTGCCCGGGGCGGCGACCGGGCACGGTCGCGTCGCCGTGAGCCGCGATCTCGGCGCGGGGTGGCCAGGGCCCCCGCCCGGAGGCCAGGATGGGAGGGTCCCTCCGGCGGGCGCGCCCCCACCGGAACCGATCGACGAAGGGAACGACCGTGGTGGACATGGGAGGATTCGCGGACAAGGCGAAGGACTTCGCGGAGCAGCACCCGGACAAGGTGCAGCAGGGCATCGACCGCGGCGGCGACGCCGTGGACGAGCGCACCGGCAACAAGTACGAGAGCCAGGTGGACCAGGGCCAGGAGAAGGCCGGGGACTTCCTCGGCACCGGCCAGCAGGACCAGAAGGACCAGCAGAACTGATCCCCGGCAGCCCCCCAGCCCCCGCCCGCCGACCGGCGCGCGGGGGCTGCGCCGTTCCGGCCCCCCTCCCCCGCCGAGGTGGCTGGAGGAGGGACCGGGTCAGCGCAGGGCTGCGGCCAGGTAGGGGGCGGTGCGGCTCGACGGGCACGCCGCGACCTCGGCGGGGGTGCCGGCGCAGAGGATCCGCCCGCCGGCCTCGCCGCCGGACGGGCCCATGTCGATCACCCAGTCCGACGACGCCACCACGTCCATGGCGTGCTCCACCACCACCACGGTGTTGCCCGCGTCCACGAGCCGGTTCAGCTGGCCCAGCAGCGCCTGCACGTCCTGGGGGTGCAGCCCGGTGGTGGGCTCGTCCAGGAGGTAGAGGGTGTGCCCGCGCCGGGCCCGCTGCAGCTCCGTGGCCAGCTTGATCCGCTGGGCCTCGCCGCCGGAGAGCTCGGTGGCCGGCTGGCCCAGCCGCAGGTAGCCGAGGCCCACGTCGAGCAGGGCGCGCAGGCTGCGCGCGGCGGCCGGGACGTCGGCGAGGAACTCCGCGGCCGTCTCCACCCGCATGCCCAGCACGTCGGCGATGCTCCGGCCCCGGTGGGTGACCTCCAGCGTCTCGGGGTTGTAGCGCGCGCCCCGGCAGTCGGGGCAGGGGCCGTAGGTGCCGGGCAGGAAGAGCAGCTCCACGGCGAGGAAGCCCTCCCCCTGGCAGGTCTCGCACCGCCCGCCGGCCACGTTGAAGGAGAACCGCCCGGCCCCGTAGCCCCGGGCCCGGGCCTCGTCGGTGGCGGCGTAGAGCTTACGGACCGCGTCGAAGAGCCCGGTGTAGGTGGCCAGGTTGGAGCGCGGGGTGCGGCCGATGGGTCGCTGGTCCACGCGGATCAGCCGGTCCAGGTGCTCCAGGCCCTCGGCGGAGCCCACCCGCGCCCCGGGGGCGGGCGCCGCCTCGTCGTCGCCCGTGGACCCCGGCCCGCCGTGCAGGTGCCGGCCCGCGGTCTCGGCCAGGACCTGGCTGACCAGGGTGGACTTGCCCGAGCCGGAGACCCCGGTGACGGCGGTGAGCACGCCCAGGGGGATCTCGGCGTCGAGGTCGACGAGGTTGTGGCGGCTCACCCCGCGCAGCTGAAGCCACCGCTCGGGCCGCCGGGCGGCGGGCGCCGGTGCGGCGGTCGCCGGGTCCGGGAACAGGAACGGGCGGGTGACGGACGCGGGGACCTCGGCCAGCCCCGGCACGGGACCGCTGTAGAGCACCGAGCCGCCCCGGTCCCCGGCCTGCGGGCCCACGTCCACGACCCAGTCGGCCCGGCGGACCACGGCCATGTCGTGCTCCACCACGAACACCGAGTTGCCGGAGGCCTTCAGCTCCTCCAGCACCGCCAGCAGCGGCTCGGCGTCGGCCGGATGCAGGCCCGCGGAGGGCTCGTCGAGCACGTAGACCACCCCGAACAGTCCCGACCTCAGCTGGGTGGCGATGCGCAGCCGCTGCATCTCCCCCGGGGAGAGCGTGGGGGTGGACCGGTCCAGGCTCAGGTAGCCCAGACCCAGGCCGAGGAGCACCTCCAGCCGGGCGAGCAGGTCCCGGGCGATGGTGACGGCCGCCTGGCTGCGCTCCCCGGAGGTCACCGCGCGCGAGGCGGTCCCGGCCTGCTCCAGCCCGGCCGTCGGGCGCACCGCCTCGGCCAGCTCGGCCAGGGTCGCCCCGTTGAACTCTGCGATGGTCCGGCCCCCGAAGGTCACGGCGAGCGCCTCCGGGCGCAGGCCGGCGCCACCGCACACCCGGCACGGGGCGGTGACCACGAAGCGCAGGGCGCGCTCGCGCATCTGCGGGCTCGCGGAGTCCGCCAGGGTGTGCAGGACGTGGCTGCGGGCGCTCCAGAACCGGCCTTTGTAGGGCTTCGCCACGCGGTCCCGCTGCGGGGTGATCTCCACGACCGGCTGCTCCTCGGTGAACAGGATCCAGTCCCGGACGTCCCGGGGCAGCTCCTGCCACGGGACGTCGACGTCGTGGCCCAGGTGCACGAGGATGTCCCGCAGGTTCTTGCCCTGCCACGCGCCGGGCCAGGCGGCCACCGCGCCCTCGCGGATGCTCAGCCCGGGGTCCGGGACCAGGGAGGACTCGGTGACGTCGTGCACGGTGCCCAGGCCGGAGCACTCGGGACACGCGCCGGCGGCGGTGTTGGGCGAGAAGGCGTCGGAGTCCAGGCTGCCCTCGGCGCCTTCGGGGTAGGTGCCCGCCCGGGAGAAGAGCATGCGCACCGAGTTGGACAGCGTGGTCAGGGTGCCCACCGTGGAGCGGGAGCTGGGGGCGCCGCGCCGCTGCTGGAGGGCCACGGCGGGCGGGAGACCGGTGATCTCCTCCACGGCGGGGTTGTGCCCCTGCTGGATCAGGCGCCGGGCGTAGGGCGCGACGGACTCCAGGTAGCGCCGCTGGGCCTCGGCGTAGACGGTGCCGAAGGCCAGGGAGGACTTCCCGGAGCCGGAGACGCCGGTGAAGGCGACGATCGCGTCGCGCGGGATGTCCACGTCCACGTGGCGCAGGTTGTGCTCGGAGGCCCCGCGGACCCGGACCATGCCGGAGCGGGCGGCGACGGGGACGATGGCCGCAGTGGTGTCGAGGTCGATGCTCACCGCGTCCACCCTAGCGACCGCGGGCGCGCGGCGGGACTCAGCCGGTCCGGTGCCGGTCCCGGCCGATCGTCCACGCGGTGTCCGCGGGAGCGGGGTCCACCACCCACGCGGACCACTCGTCCAGGCCGGTGAACCAGTGGGCCCCGTCCCGGCCGGCCACCACGAGGGCCGTGGCCAGGATCCCGGCCAGGCGCGCGTCCGGGCCGACGACGGTCGCGGAGCGGGCCCCGGCCGCGGGCCGGCCGGTGCGGGGGTCGACGATGTGGGCGGGCCGTTCGTAGGTCCCGGAGGTCGAGACCGCCCCGTCGCCGGGCAGGACGGTCCACGAGAGCGCGCCGGGATCGTCCGGGTGGCGGATCCCCACCGCCCAGGGCTCCCCGGGTGCCGCGACCCCGCGGGTGACCACGTCCCCGCCGGCGTCGATGCACACGTTCGCGCAGCCGGCGCGGACCAGGTCGTCGGCGAGCCGCTCCGCGGCCCAGGCCTTGACGTAGCCGGAGGGGTCGAAGCCGCCGCGCACGGCCCAGGGGTCGAAGCAGCCGCCGGTCAGCTGCCGCCCCTCCCGGCAGCGGAGGAGCACGTCGAGCAGGGCCCCCTGCGCCGGGTCGCCCCGGGTGAGCCGGCGCTCGTCGAGCAGACCGGTCCGCAGGGCGGTCACCAGGGAGTCGGGCCGGTAGGTGGAGAAGACGGCGTCGACCCAGCCCATGTTGGCCACGGCCACGTCCAGGGCGTGCTGCACGACGCGCTCGGCCGGCAGGGCGTCCTCCCCGGCGCGGACGTCGACGGTCACCGTGGTGCCCCAGATCCGCTCCCGGTGGAGGTGCCGCCGGCCCTTGGGGCGGCGCAGCTCGACGGCGGGGGCGCTCATGACCGGACCCGGTCCACGAGCTCCCGGAAGGCGGAGCGGTAGCCCCGCACGGCGTGGTCGGCCCCGCTCACGGCGTCGATCCGCGCCGGCTGCCTCGTGAGGACCTCCTCCTGGAGGACGGGCACGGCGCGGTCGTCGGTCCACTGCGGGGGGCGGGGGGAAACGGCGGTGCGGTCGATGCGCTCGACTCTAGGTCGGGGAGCGGGGACCGGGCAGTGGACTTTCGGGCAGAGTTCCCGGGCCCCGGTGCCCGGAGTGCGCTCGGCGGGCGGCCCCGCCCCTCGCCGGCGCGGGGGTCGACGCGGAGCGGGGCCGGGCCGCGGTCAGTCCCTGATCTCGATGACCTGCAGCGGCAGGTTGGTGCCGGTCCCGCAGAACTCGGCCTGGCACTCCTGGATGAACCCGGAGATGACGGCCGGCCCCTCGTCGAAGGCCATGTTGAAGGCCACGGCCTGGTAGTCCATCTCGATCTCGCCGCCCTCACAGACCCACTGCTCGAAATAGCTGCCGTTGGCGATGCGCCCCTCGGAGACCCGCTGGGTCACGCTCAGGGAGACGAAGACGTTGCTGCCCGCGGTGCAGGAGACCGTGTAGGTGCCCTGGACGGCCGCCCCCTCGGCGATCCGCGTGGCGTCGCTGATGTCGGAGATCACCATCGCCTGCGCCGGTGCGGCGGCGGCGAGGCCGACTCCCGCCGCGAAGACGGCGGCCGTGACTGCCCTGGTGGTTCTTCTCATGGTTCTGTCCCATCCGGTGGAGAAGCGGGGACCGCTTCGCGACTGGTGCCGGCTCGCGGCGTCCCCCCGGACGCCCGTCGAACCCCGTGTCTGTGCGACATCCCCAACGTAGGCGCAGGTCAGCGGGCACGGCCGACGTGGCGGGAAGATGACGGACACGATTCGGACACGACCTCGCCGGAAAGTCCTCCTGCAGGACGTGACGGGCGGAACGCGTTGCTCAGAAGGCGTCGTCGATCGGCACCGGGCGGCCCTGCCGGTCGAGGTAGTAGGCCCCGGCGTCGCCGATGTGGGCGGCGAGCGTGTCCTCGAACGCCTGGTCGGCCCGCTCGTCGTGGTGAGGACCGGGGTGACCGGCCGGCCGGTGGCAGCGCAGGACGTCGGAGCGGTCCTCGAGCCCGCACGTCGCGCCGTCCGCCGCCGGGCGGGCCGGCGGCGCCGGGCGGTCGGCCGCGGTGTCCCGCCCGAGCGCGGCGACGGCCACGAGCAGCAGGGCTGTCGCGGTGACCAGCGGCACGACCGGCGCGACCCGGGTGGACGCGGCCAGGACCAGGGCGAGCACGAGGAGCGCCAGCAGGGCGAGCACGGCGGCCCGTTCGATCGTGCGGTCGGGCGCACGGTGGCGCCCCGTCCCCCGGTCGGAGGCGCGGCGCGCGGTCCCGGGCACCTCGGGCAGTTCGGGAACGAGTGGCGTGGTCACGGCGGTCCTTTCGCGTCCGGCCCGTCCGCGGCGCACGACCGTCAGGACGAGCGGCACGGACCGGCGAGCGGCCCCGGCGGGCGGCCTCGGCCGGAGTCCCCCCGATCGCCCGTGCCGGGGATGGCCTCATCCTGACCCCGCGGGGCGGCCGACCGGAACCGTGTGCTCGTCCGTGACCCGCCTGCGACGACGCCGGGCACCCGTGGTCACCGGTCGGCGCCGCGGCGGGGCGGACCCGTGCCCCCGCGCTGACGTGCGGTGCCGCCGCGCACTGGGGGTCGCCGGTCCCCGCAGGAGCGCGCCGTCCGGCCCTGCCCCCTCTTGTGGGGCTGGACCGGACGGCGGTCGATCAGGGCGGGCACGGCGCGCTCGCGCCCGCGCGGAGCCGAGCGGAGCAGGGCCCCGGCGGGGTCAGTTCCCGCCCTGTCCCTCCTCCTGCTGGCCGTCCTCGTAGGGCAGCTCGCCCTCCGTGGCGCTCTCCTCCTCCGGCGTGCTCTCCTCCTCGCCGATGGTCTCCCCGCTGCCGGCGGTCTCCTCGCTCTCGGCGGTCTCCTGGGTGCCGGCGGTCTCCTCGGTCCCGGTGGTGGCCTCCTGCTCGATGCCCTCCTCGCCTCCCGGCTCCGTGTTGTCGCACCCGGTGACGCCCAGCGCCGCGAACGGCAGGGTCGCGATCACCAGCACCTTCCGCCACCAGTTCCTGTCCGCTGCTGCGGCCATGTCTCCTCCTCCGTGGGTTGTCGACGGACCTCAACACTAAGCCAGCTTCCGAACGCCCTCAAGGGTCGCCCCGCGCCCCACCGCGGACCTGTCCGCCGCGGCGGGCCGCACCGAGAGCACCCGGCCGGTCCAGCGCCGCCGGATCCACCGGTCGTGGGTGGCCAGCACCACGGTGCCCGGGAAGTCCTCCAGGGCCTGCTCGAGCTCCTCCGCCAGCGCCAGGGACAGGTGGTTGGTCGGCTCGTCCAGCAGCAGCAGCGGGGCGGGATCGGCGACCAGGGCCGCGAGCGCCACCCGGCGGCGCTGGCCGGGGGACAGCTCCCCGAGGGGGCGGGCGGCGTCCTCGTCCCGCAGCAGCCCGAGGTCGCGCAGGGTCGGGGCGCGGACGGGGTCCCGCAGGCGGGCGCGGTAGGCCGCCTCGGCGGGCACCGCGAGGTCCGGCCAGTCGTCCTCCTGGGCCAGGCGCCCGACGACGGCGCCGCCCCGACGCTCCACGGTGCCCGCGTCGGGGCGCAGCTCGCCCGCCAGCACGGAGAGCAGCGTGGACTTCCCCGTGCCGTTCGGGCCCTGGACCAGCACCCGGTCCCCGGCGTGCAGCACCAGGTCGGTCGGGGCCAGCCGCCCCGCGACGGCCGCCCCGCTCAGCCGGAGCAGGGTGCCGGCGGCGTCGTCGTCCGCGGTCCCGGCGATCCCCGCGAAGCGCAGCGGGGCCGGCGGCGCGCCGACGGCGGTGCGCTCGAGCGCATCGAGCCGCTGGCGGGCCGAGCGGACCCGGCCGCCGATGGTCTTGGCGGCGCGGTCGCTGTAGAACTTGCGCGTGATGCGGCCCTCGGACTTGGGAGCGGTGGTGTGGAAGATCTCCCGCCCGGAGACGTCGACGACCTCCTGCAGCCGCTGCCGCTCCTCCTGCTGGGCCGTGAAGCGCTCGCCCCAGCGGCGGCGGGCGGACTCGCGCCGGCCCAGGTAGGCCGAGTAGCCGCCGGTGGACACGGTGCCCTGCCGGGCCGGGCCGCCGGCGGACTCGTCCGGGCCCAGCGCGGGGTCGAGGTCGACCACCCCGGTGGCGGCGGCGTCCAGGAACCAGCGGTCGTGGCTGGCCATGAGCACGGGCCCCCGCCAGGCGGCCAGCTCGGCCACGAGGAAGTCCACGGCGGCGTCGTCGAGGTGGTTGGTCGGCTCGTCGAGCAGCAGGGCCGTGGGCCGGGACAGCAGCAGCGCGGCGAGGGCGAGCCGCCGCTGCTGGCCGCCGGAGACCTCCCCGATCCGGCGGTCCCGGGGCAGCCCGCCGAGGCCCAGGCCGCCGAGGACCGCCTCGATCCGGGCGTCGAGGGCCCAGAGGCCCTGGCGTTCCGCGTCGCGCAGGACGGTGTCGTAGGCGTCGGCGGTCGCCGGGTCGCCGGGGTCCTGGGCGATCCCGGCGGCGAGCGCGGCGAGGCGGTGCTCCAGGGCGCGGACGTCGGCGACGGCGTCCTCGACCACCGTCCCCACCGTGACCCGCCCGGGCAGGTCCAGCTGCTGCCGGAGCAGCCCGGTGCGCTCGGGGCGGTGGACGGTGCCGGCGGCGGGCACCAGCAGACCGGCGGCCAGGTGCAGCAGGGTGGTCTTGCCGGCGCCGTTCTCGCCGATGAGGCCGATGCGCCCACCGGCCGGAACGGTCAGGGAGACGTCGGTGAGGACGCGGCGGCCGGGAAAGCCGAAGGCGACGCCGTCCAGGCGCAGGTGCAGGGGGCGGTGCGGGGCCGAGGCCATGGTGGGGTCCTGTCGATGCGGGAGCGGGGCCCGCCGGGCCGGTGCGGCACCGGATGCGCGGAGCCGCACGGGCTCGGATCGACGGTGCCGGCCGCGGACGCGGGCCGGGGCATCAGGACGAGAACATGGCCCCAAGCTACGCCGGCGGCCGCCGCGCGGCAAGGACCCGGGCGACGACGGCGTCCAGGCGGCCGGCGCGGTGCGGCGGGTCGCGGCACCGCGGATCAGGCCGGGGAGCCGCCCAGCTGGGCGGCCAGGGACGGGAGGTCGGCCACCTCGAGGTCCGGCTGGGCGAAGTAGCCCGGGTACTGGGCTCCGGTGCGGTTGAGCCACGCCGTCCGCAGTCCCGCCTCGTGCGCCCCGTGGACGTCCCACGGGTGCACGGCGACCAGCAGCATCTGCTCGGCCGGGCGGCCGCACTGCGCCGCGGCGTAGGCGTAGGCGGACCGGGCCGGCTTCCAGGCCGGGGCGTCGTCGACGCTGAGCAGGGTCCGGAAGCGCTCCCGGACCCCGGCCCGGCCGAGCAGGCCCTCGGCCACGCTCGCGGAACCGTTGCTCAGCGTGACCAGCTCGGCCAGCGGGCTCAGGGCCTCGATCCCGGCGACGACGTCGGGGTGCACCTCCAGGCTCCTGAGCGCGGACAGGATCGAGCCCGCGGCGGCCTCGTCCGCCCCGTCGCCGGCCTCCGCCAGCAGGCGCACGAGGCTGTCCTGGGCGATCTCGGCGAAGCCCGCGTTGCCGCCGGCGGCCGTGACGGCGAAGCCGTCGCGGAGGATGCCGGCGAACCAGACCTGCGCCAGGTGGGCGGGGGCGCCGGCCGCGGCGAAGGCCTCCCCCAGCGGGGCCATGTCCGACAGGGTCTCGTTGACGTCGAAGACGATCGTCCGGGGACTGCTCACCACGTTCTCACCTCACGGTTGTCGATGCTGTGCACGGGTCCGGTGCACGGCCGGGCGGCGTGCTGACGAGCCTACGGTCCACCGCCCCGGCGGGCCGCCGGAGCGGACCCGGCCCCGCCGTCGTCACGCCCCCGGCCGGGCCGGGGTGCCGGCCACCCATCCGCTGCGCCACCGGCTCCGAATACTTCCACGAGACCGCCCCCACGACCAGAGGAAGTGATGTCATGGCCTTCGACATCGACCGCTTCGCCCACGAGTCCACCAGCGTGCACTGGGAGGACCTCGGGCTCGACGCGTTCCGCGAGGACCCGCTGCCCCCGGAGACGCTGCGCACCCTGCGCTACATGTGCGACGTCGAGTTCCACACCGTCTGCTACCTGCGGGACATGCTCGTCAGCCCGTCCCGCCGGGACCCCGAGGTCGCCACCTTCATGACCATCTGGAACCACGAGGAGTTCTGGCACGGCGAGGCCCTCGCCCACGTCCTGGACCTGCACGGGATCACCGTGACCTTCGACGAGGTCAAGGCCAAGCGCGTGAAGCTGGGCTGGCGGGACCGGATCAGCCCGGTGAAGCAGTCGCTGCTGTCCAACATCGTGGGCACGGACTTCGTCGCCGTGCACATGCTCTGGGGCGCGGTGAACGAGCGCTCGGCCGCCGCCGGCTACCGGCGGCTGGCCGCGCTGGAGGACCACCCCGTGCTCGCCCCGCTGGTCCGGCGCATCGCCGCGCAGGAGACCAAGCACATCGCCTTCTACACCACCCAGGCCCGGGCCCGGCTGCAGGACAACCCGCGGGCGCAGAAGCTGGCGCGCCTGGCGCTGCGCACCGCGTGGCAGCCGGTCGGCTCCGGCGTCTCGCCCGAGGAGGAGGTCACCCACGTGATGACCCATCTCTTCGCCGGGCCCGAGGGGCGCAAGGAGATCGAGGCCATCGACCGGCAGATCGCCAAGCTGCCCGGGATGGAGGGGCTCACCGTGGTCGCCGACGCCCTGGACGCCCGGGGCGTGCCGGCGTGAGCGACCCGACCGGGTTCGACGTGCGCGCCTACATGCGCGACCCGCTCCAGGTGCGCCCCACCGACCTCGACCTGCCCGCCCTGGGCGACCTGGACCCGGCCACCCTGGAGGCGCTCACCCACCTGGAGGCCGCCGAGCGCGCCCTGCTGCACCGCATGCGGGACTTCCTGGTGACCCCCACCCATGCGGAGTCGAGGGTGACGGCCTTCCTCACCACCTGGGCCTACGAGCAGCACTGGCTCGTCCAGACCCTGGGAGCGGTCCTGGCCGCCAACGGCCGCGCCGCCGGGCAGGACCGGGCCACAGCCCTCGGGCGCCTGCGCCGCGCCCGGGACGAGCGCCTCGGCCCGGTGCTCGGCGCAATCGCCAGCAACCTCCTGGGCGCCGAGACCACCGCCGCCCAGATGCTCACCAGCCGGCTCGACACCGCGGTGCTCGCCGAGTCCTACCGCCGGCTGGGGGCGGCCGAACCGCGGCTGGCCGCCACGACCGGGGCCGTGGTGCGGCTCAAGGAACGCCACCTCGCGTTCTTCACCGCCGAGGCCCGGACCCGGCTCGCCGCCGGCCCGGGCGCGCGGCGGCTGGCGCGGATCGCGGTGTCCCGGTGGCAGTGGCCCGGCACCCGCTACACCGCCCGCAGGACGCGGACCCGCCCGGCCGCGGACCCGGAGGTCCGCGCCGCCCTGCTGGGGCTCCACCCGGAGCTCGGCCTCGGGCTGCACCCGGAGCGCGCAGCCGGTGCGGCGGCCCGGCGGGGACCGTACGGCACCCGGTCGGTGCGCACAGCGCTCGCCCGCATCACCCGCGGCTGAGCCCTCCCCGAGGGCATGCCCTCACGGGCGGGCGCCGAGCACCTTGGCGAAGGGCGAGGAGCCGTCACGGGCGTAGCCGTGGCGCTGCCAGAACCCGTGCAGGTCCTCGTGGCGCCGGGAGGGGATGACGATCTCCAAGGTGTGCGCCCCCATCTGCCGGGCCAGTTCCTCGCACCGGTCCAGCAGACGGGACCCGATCCGCTCGTCCCGGTGCTCCTCGTCCACGACCAGCGCCGTGACGCTCGCCCGCACCGCGTCCTCGGGCGTCTGCCGCGGGGACAGGTAGACGTGCGCGGCCCCGACCGGGATGTCGTGGAGCGTGGCGACCACGTGGTCCTCGGTCGCGGGCTCGGCCCGGAGTCGCGTGCGGATCCACTCGGGGTTGAGGCTGTACCCCACCTGGTCGGCGAGGTCCATGAGCAGGAACATGTCGGAGACCCGGGCCGGGCGCAGGACCACCTGCGCCGCCCGGTTCGCACCGGCAGGCTGTGGAATGGTCAAGACGCCCTCCTCACTCGTCGTGCAGAGCCCCGGGACGGCAGCCGCCCCGGATCTCCCCGGACGGTCCGGCCGCGAGATGTCGGATCATGACGGCCCGCTGGGCGCACCTTAGTTCGAAAAACGCAATGTCTCTTGACAAGAGTAGATCGCGCGCGCCCCCTCTGGCCAGAGGTCGGGGGTCTTCGTGCGGGATCGGTGTCCGGCGGTGCGCGGGTCGTGGTGACTACACTGACAAGTGCACCGGTGCACCCGCCCCCGGGCTGCAGAGCGCAGCGCGGGACCGCTCCACACCGGCAGGTCAAGCAGACGGCCGGAGCGTTCGCCGCACCCGAAGGACTCCTCCATGCCTCGTCCCGCCCCCGACGCGCAGGTCTCGATCCCGCCGGACGTCCCCTCCGCGCCCGTGTCCCGCCGCGCGTGGGGGGCGGACGAGACGGCGCACCGGCGACCGGCCGTGCGCAAGCTCCGGTTCGTCTCCCACGACCCGTCGGAGGGCGTCGAGGTCCTCGAGCGCGTCTATGCCGCCCGGGTCCGGGTGTCCCCGGGCAACCCCTTCTCCATGCACCAGGCCCTGGGGGCGGTGGAGCGGCTGAGCCTGGAGCGGGTGCGCCTCAGCGGCGCGCCCGCCGCGGCCCTGATCGACGCCCCGGGCACCCTGCGCGTCGCACGGGTGCTGGGCGGCCGGCTCGCCTTCACGGACGCCACGTCCACCGCGGCCGGCCCCAGCCCGTTCCTCTTCCCGGTGCGTTCCTACACCTGCCGGTGGGACGAACTGGACCTGCTGACGCTCTCCCTGGACCTGGCCGCCGTGGAGGCGCACGCGGCCGGCCTGCTGGACGCCGAGGACTTCCGCCTGCGCTTCACGGCCGCCGAACCGGTCAGCCCCGCCATGGCCAGGTACCTGGCCGGGTCCGTGACCGCCCTGGGGCAGCACCAGCTGGGCAACGAGCAGGCCATGGCCAGCCCGCTCGTGCGCGCCGAGACGTTCCGGGCCCTGGCCACCGCGGTGCTGCACGCGTTCCCGAACAGCTTCCTCGAACGCTCGGCCGTGCCCGAGCCGGAGCGTGCGGCGCCCGCCGGAGTGCGCCGGGCGGTGTCGTTCATGGAGGAGCACGCCGCGGAGGACATCGGCCTGGGCGAGATCGCCCGTGCGGCCCGGATGAGCCCGCGAGGACTGCAGGCGGCCTTCCGCCGGGAGCTGTCCACCACCCCCCTGGCCCACCTGCGCACGCTGCGCCTCGAAGCGGTGCGCGCCGAGCTGCTGACCACGGACCCCGGGGCCGGCGCCACCGTGGCGGAGGTCGCCGGCCGGTGGGGCTTCAGCCATCCCGGGCGCTTCGCCGCCGCCTACCGGGAGCGGTTCGGCGAGAATCCCGCCGCCACTCTGCGCGGCTGAGAGCAGGACGGGTTCCCGCGCGCGGAACGGTCGACGCGGCGCGCGCCGAGGCGTAGCGTTTCAGGCATGAACTGCCAGGTGCGGCGTTCCGTGTTCAGCACCCGGGACCCGGCCGAGGGCGTCGCCGTGCTCGACGAGGTCTTCGCCATCCGGGACGTGCGCAGGGACCGGGACGGCCGGTTCTCGATGGACCTGTCCGAGACCGCGGTGGGCCCGGTGAGCTACGAGCGGGTCCGGCTCATGGGCTCCTCCACGACCGGGCGCACGGACGGGGCCGGGGTGCTGCGGGTGTGCCACGTGACGCAGGGTGCCGTCAGCGCCGTCAGCGCCGGCGACCGCTTTCCGCGGACCGGGCCCTTCCTCTTCCCCCAGCGCACGTACACCAGCTGGTGGGAGGACATCGAGGCCATGACGGTGGCCGTGGACCCCGCGGCGGCGGAGGCCCACGCACGGGGGCTGCTCGGGGACGAGACCTTCCGGCTCGCCTTCGCCGGGTCCCGCCCGGTCTCCGCGGCCATGTCCCGGTACTGGCTGGGCACCGTCGCCCACCTCGGCCGGAACCTGCTGGCCGACGACGAGGCGCTGACCAGCCCGCTCCTCCGGGCCGAGCTCACCCGCTCCCTCACCACCGCGCTGCTGCACACCTTCCCCGGCTCGTTCCTCGACCGGAGCCAGGCCCTGCCCGGGCAGTCCCGCGCCGCTCCGGCGGGGCTCCGGCGCGCGGTGGCCTACATCGACGAGCACGTGGACGCGGACATCGGCCTCGCCGAGATCGCCGCGGCCGCCGGGATGAGCGTGCGCGGGCTCCAGGCGGCCTTCCGGCGCGAACTGGACACCACCCCGACCGCCCATCTGCGCGCCGCCCGGCTGGACGCCGCCCACCGGGACCTGGTCGCCGCCGACCCCAGCACCGGGGCGACCGTGGAGGTCGTCGCCGCGCGGTGGGGCTTCACACACCGCGGGCGCTTCGCCGCCGCCTACCGGGACCGGTACGGGCGATCCCCGGCCGTCACGCTGCGCACCTGACCCCACGAGAGGACCAGAGGATGACACCCGCCACACCGGTGAGCCTGCACCTCGCGACCACCGATCCCGACACGGCCAACGAGGCGCTCCAGCAGGTCTACTCCCGCGCGCGGATGGGCACGGTCCGGGACCGGACGTCCTTCCTGTACAGCCAGGACGTGGACGGCGACTCCGACCTCAACCTGGGGCAGCTCACCTTCCGCGGCAGGATCGCCGGGCACATGGTCGTCGACGGCGCCTTCTCGGTCATGCTGCCGCGCGCCGGAGGAGTCAGCTGGCGGATCGACGGGCGGGCCGGAGGCGGACCGGGCCTGTTCCTGCTCCAGCCGGGACAGGAGTACTACGGCGAGGTGGACCGGCTGTCGGTCGCCTCGGTGAACCTCGGCCCGGAGACCCTGCGCCGCACGGCCCGGGACCTCCACGGCGACGAGTCGCTCGAGGTGGCCTTCGACGGCCCGCACCCGGTCTCCCCGGGGCGCGCGCGGTACTGGCGCAGCACCCACGAGTTCGTGTCACAGGCCCTGACCGACCCCGCCGTCGCCGCCGTCCCCCTGCTGCGCACCGACCTGCTCCGGAGGATGTCGGTGGCGACCCTGGAGACCTTCGCCTTCCTCGGCGACCCGCGCACCCGTCGCACCTCGACCACCGACCGGCAGTCCGCCTACCGGCGTGCCGTGGAGTACATGCGGGCGCAGCTGTCCTCGCCGATCACCGTGGAGGACGTCGCCCGCCACGCAGGCCTGAGCACGATCGAGCTCACCCGCGCCTTCCGCTCCCACACCGGGACGACGCCGGGGGGCTGTCTCCGCGAGCTGCGGCTCGCGGCGGCCCACCAGGACCTCCTGCAGGCGGACCCCGAGGCGGGCGACACGGTCCGGGCCATCGCCCTGCGCTGGGGGATGGTGCACTCCGGGGACTTCGCCCGCCGCCACCGGCAGGTCTACGGCGAGAGCCCGGTCGAGACGCTGCGCCGCTAGACGTCCCGTGCCACCGCGCCGCGGCGGCACGGGACACCGGCAGGGTCCGGGATCCTAGAGCAGCGGCCAGGGAACCCGGCGCCCCGTGACGTCGACGGGCAGGACCGGACGCTCCAGCAGCCGGCACACCCGCTGCCGGAGCGCGGCGGCCTCCGGGGCGGTGAGCAGGTCGGCCAGCTCGTCCGGGACGGACTCCGCCAGGGGTGCGAGGGCCGCCAGCAGGCCCTCGGGGACCGGGTCGCCGCCGAAGTCCCACACCACCGTGCGCAGCTTGTAGCCGGCCGCGAAGCACAGGCCGTGGTCGATCCCCCACACCCGGCCGTCGGTCCCGCGCAGCACGTGCCCGCCCTTGCGGTCGGCGTTGTTCGCCACGACGTCGAAGAGCGCGATCCGGCGCAGCGCCTCGTGGCTGCCGGGGACGCCGTCGTACAGGGTGAAGTAGTGCGCCAGCGGATCGTGCTCCACGAACAGCTGCAGGGAGCCGACGCCGAACGGCCCGTCCTCGCGCAGCACGGTGGGCGGGACGATCCCCCAGCCCAGGATCTCGCTGAGCAGGTACGCGGCGCGCTCCCGCCGGTGCAGCCCCGGGGGGAAGTCGACCAGCGGCCGCTCCCCCTCCCGCGGCTTGTAGACGGCCCAGGCGGAACGGTCCTCCAGGCACACCTGCACGAGCAGCGCGGAGTTGCTGCTGCCCCGGATCATCCCGAGCAGCTCCATCCGCCCCTCCGCGAGCAGAGCGAGCTCGCTCACCGGGACCTGCTCACGAGACCCTCAGCCCGCTCAGCGGTTCGTGGGTGGAGTTGAGCGTGAGCACGGCCGGTGCCTGCCCCGGCGCGTAGGAGATCGCCGAGACCGAGCACGGGCTGACCACGATCCGCTGGAAGAGGTCCAGGTGCGTCCCGAGGGCGTGCGCGAGGGCCGCCTTGATGGGGTCCGCGTGCGAGAAGCACACCACGACCCCGCCCTCGTGCTCGGCGCGGGCCCGGTCGACGGCGCCCACCATCCGGGCCTGCATCTCGGGGAAGCTCTCCCCGCCGGGGAAGCGGAAGGTCGACGGCGCGCGCTGGACCGTGGACCAGGCCGAGAGCCGGGACAGCCGGGAGAGCTCCGCCCCGGTCCACTCCCCGAAGTCGCACTCGAGCAGCCCGGGGTCCACGACGGCCGCCCGGCCGGTCCGGGCCTCGGTGGGCTCCGCCGTCTCCCGGGTGCGCTCGAGGGGGGACGTGAGCACCGCGTCGACGGGCACCCCCGCGAGCCGCTCGGCGACCTGCTCGGCCTGGGCGCGGCCGTGGTCGGACAGGTGCAGGCCCGGCGCCCGCCCCGGCAGGACCTTGCCGGTGGTGGGCGTCTCGCCGTGGCGCACGAGCAGCACGAGCGTGCTCCGGGGCCTCTTCCGCGTTGCCATGATGTACCAGCGTACCGATCAGGGTGGCGCTGACCAGAGGGTCTGCGGCCGCGGACTCCGGTCCTCTCGGCACCGGCCCTCTTGACGCCGGGGTTAATGTGGCGCTGTGACTGATCGGACAGATCGACCCGACATCCGGACGCTCGGCGAGCTGCGCGCGGCCGGACACTCCCCCCGGCCGCTGCGCCAGGAGATCCGCGAGAACCTGCTGAGGACGCTGGCGGAGGGCGGTGATCCCTGGCCGGGCCTGCACGGGCTCGGGCGCACGGTCCTGCCCCAGCTGGAGCGGGCGCTGCTGGCCGGCCACGACGTCGTGCTGCTCGGCGAGCGCGGTCAGGGCAAGACGCGGCTGCTGCGCACGCTCGCCGGTCTGCTCGACGAGTGGTCGCCCGCCATCGAGGGCTCGGAGCTCAACGAGCACCCCGAGGAGCCCCTGACGGAGGAGTCCCGGCGGCGCGTGCTGCTCGAGGGCGACGAGCTGCCCGTCGTGTGGCGGCACCGCTCGGAGCGCTACGTGGAGAAGCTCGCGACCCCGGACACCTCCGTGGCCGACCTGATCGGTGACGTGGACCCGATGCGCGTGGCCGAGGGACGCCGGCTCGGGGACCCGGAGACCATCCACTACGGGCTCGTGCCGCGCGCCCACCGCGGCATCGTGGCGATCAACGAGCTGCCCGACCTCGCCGAGCGCATCCAGGTGGCCATGCTCAACGTGATGGAGGAGCGGGACATCCAGATCCGCGGGTACGTCCTGCGGCTGCCGCTGGACGTGCTGGTGGTGGCCACGGCCAACCCCGAGGACTACACGAACCGGGGCCGGATCATCACGCCGCTCAAGGACCGGTTCGGCGCCGAGATCCGCACCCACTACCCGCTGGAGCTGGCGGACGAGATCGCCGTCATCCGCCAGGAGGCGGAGCTGGTCGCGGAGGTCCCCGAGACGATTCTCGAGATCCTGGCCCGCTTCACCCGCCTGCTGCGGGACTCCTCCGCCGTCGACCAGCGCTCGGGGGTCTCGGCCCGGTTCGCCATCGCGGGCGCGGAGACGGTCGCGGCGGCGGCCCTGCGGCGGGCCACGGTGCGCCGCGAGGACGACGCCGTCGCGCGCATGGTCGACGTCGAGACGGCCACCGACGTCCTGGGCGGCAAGATCGAGTTCGAGTCCGGCGAGGAGGGCCGCGAGCGCGCGATCCTCGACCACCTGCTGCGCCGGGCGACCGCCGAGACCGTCCGGGACCGCTTCCGCGGCCTGGACCTCGGCCCGGTCGTGGAGGCCTTCGACGGCCGCACCACGGTCTCCACCGGCGACGACGTCTCGGCCCGGGACTTCCTCGCCGCTCTGCCCGAGCTGCCGGAGTCCGACGGGGACGGCGCGGTCTACGACCAGATCGCGGCCCGGCTCGGGGCCACCAGCGCCGGACAGCGCGCCAGCGCCGTCGAGCTGGCCCTCGAGGGGCTGTTCCTGGCCCAGAAGATCTCCAAGGACTCCGACGAGGACGGCACCATCTACGGCTGACCGCTCGCCGCGTCAGCGCCACGACACGTTAGGGGGCGTCATGCCCGCACACCACCGGTCATCGCGGTACGGACGGTACGCCGGAGGGCCGGACCCACTGGCCCCGCCGGTGGACCTCTCGGAGGCGCTGGCGGCCGTCTCGGAGGACGTCATGGCGGGGTACTCGCCGGAGGAGGCGATGCGGGAGTTCCTTCGCCGGGGCGGACGCGGCCGGGAGGGTCTCGACGACCTGTCCCGGCGCGTGCACCAGCGGCGGCGCGACCTGCTGAAGCAGCACCGCCTGGGCGGCACGCTCGACGAGGCGAAGCAGCTGCTGGAGAGGGCCCTGCGCCTGGAGCGGGAGCAGTTCCTGCGCGACGCCCGGATGGACCCGATGGACCGGTCCTTCCGCGAGATGCAGCTGGACGGGCTGCCCCGCTCCACGGCCGCGGCGGTCAGCGAGC
This sequence comes from Kocuria sp. SM24M-10, assembly GCF_001027955.1. Taxonomy (NCBI): domain Bacteria; kingdom Bacillati; phylum Actinomycetota; class Actinomycetes; order Micrococcales; family Micrococcaceae; genus Kocuria; species Kocuria sp. SM24M-10. The sequence goes on from NZ_LDNX01000111.1 coordinate 83,894, forward strand.
TCGCCTCCTACGACTGGCAGTCCGACTCCGCGCGGGAGGCCTACGAGCAGATCAAGGACCTGCTCGGGCGCGAGATCCTGGACCAGCGCTTCGCCGGCATGAAACAGGCCCTGGAGAACGCCACCGACGCCGACCGGGAGGCGGTGGCCGAGATGCTGCGCGACCTCAACGAGCTGCTGGAGAAGCACGGGCGCGGCGAGGACACCGACGAGGACTTCCAGGACTTCATGGCCAAGCACGGCCAGCACTTCCCGGAGGACCCGCAGTCGGTCGACGAGCTGATCGACGCCCTGGCCCAGCGATCGGCGGCGGCCCAGCGGATGCTGAACTCCATGACCCCCGAGCAGCGCCAGGAGCTGATGCAGCTCTCGGCCCAGGCGTTCGGCTCCCCCGACCTCATGGCGCAGCTGGGCCAGCTCGACGCCAACCTGCAGGCGCTGCGCCCCGGCGAGGACTGGAACGGGTCGGAGCGCTTCCAGGGCGGGGAGGGCCTGGGTCTCGGCGACGGCACGGGGGTGCTGCAGGACATCGCCGAGCTCGACGCGCTGGCCGACGAGCTGTCCCAGCACCACGAGGGCGCGAACCTGGACGACCTCGACCTCGACGCGCTGGCCCGCCAGCTCGGCGACGACGCCGCAGTGTCCGCGCGGACCCTCGCCGAGCTGGAGCGGGCCATGCGGGAGAGCGGCTATCTGCAGCGGGACCAGGACGGGGACCTGCGCCTCTCGCCGCGGGCCGTGCGGCGGCTCGGGAAGTCGCTGCTGCGGGACACCGCCCAGCGGCTCTCCGGGCGGCCCGGCGCCCGGGACACCCGGCTGGCGGGCGCGGCCGGGGAGCCGACCGGCGCCACCCGGGAGTGGCAGTTCGGGGACGCGGAGCCCTGGGACGTCACCCGCACCCTCACCAACGCCATCACCCGGACGGTCGCCGAGGGCGGCGACGCCGGGCGGGGACTGCGGATCGACGTGCGTGACATCGAGGTGGCCGAGACCGAGGCGCGGACCCAGGCCGCCGTCGCGCTGCTCGTGGACACCTCGTTCTCGATGGCCGCCGAAGGACGCTGGGTGCCCATGAAGCGCACCTCCCTGGCGCTGCACCACCTGGTCTCGACCCGGTTCCGGGGGGACCGGCTCCAGCTCATCGGGTTCGGCCGCTACGCCCGGGACCTGCGGATCGAGGAGCTCACGTCCCTGCCGCCGCGGCGGGAGCAGGGCACCAACCTGCACCACGGGCTGCTGCTCGCCACCCGCTTCTTCCGCAAGCACCCCTCCGCCCAGCCCGTGCTGCTCGTCGTCACCGACGGCGAGCCCACGGCCCACCTGCTGCCCGACGGCGAGAGCTGGTTCTCCTGGCCGGCCGAGCCCGCCACCCTGCGCGCCACCGTCCAGGAGCTGGACCGGCTGGGCCGCCTGGGCGCCCAGACGACGTTCTTCCGGCTCGGCGACGACCCGGGGCTGGAGCGGTTCCTGCTGCGGATGGCCGAACGGGTGGACGGGCGGGTGGTCGCCCCGGACCCCGCGGACCTGGGCTCGGCCGTCCTGCAGGAGTACCTCGACGCCCGCTCCAAGGACGCCGACGACGCCGACCCGTGGGGGTAGGTGCGCACCGACCGGAAGCCTGAGGCTGTCCGGGAGGGATCGCCATGAGGGTGCTCGTGCTGGGCGGCATGTCCCCGGCACGTCCCGGGAGGTCGGGCTCCCGGGATCGGCCGGCCGCGGTCACCGGGCCGCCGAGGAACCCCCCTCGCCCGGAGGCGTCCGGCCGGACCCGTCCGGGGCGGCGCCGCCATCCGTGGCCGCGGTGGAGTGCTTGCCGTGGTGCTCGCCGTGGTCCTCGTGCCTGCCGTGCTCGGACTCGTGCTGGCCGGGGGCGGCGTGGTCGGCCTCGTGCTCCCCCTTGCCGAAGGGCAGCAGCTCCCAGACCAGCACCAGGACGGCCCCCCAGACGAGGCCGAGGACCGCGGAGAAGAAGGTGTTCGTGAGCCAGGCGAGCGCCGCGCCGAGACCGCCGGGCACGGCGCCGTGCACGAGCTCCTCGACGTGGTGCACGGCCTCGTAGGGCGGGTGCCAGCCCAGCTCGTCGAGGCCGACGAGGATGATGTGCCCGCCCACCCAGAGCATGGCGGCGGTGCCCACCACCGAGATCACCGCGAGCAGCCCGGGCATGCCCTTGACCAGGCCGTGGCCGATCTTCTGGCTGGTCGGGGAGGACCGCTCGGCCAGGTGCAGACCGAAGTCGTCCATCCGGATGATCAGGGCCACCACGCCGTAGACCAGGACGGTGATGCCGATGGCCACCACCACGAGGATGGCCGCTCTGGAGAACAGCGGCTCGTCGGCGACCTCGTTGAGGGAGATCACCATGATCTCGGCGGAGAGGATCAGGTCGGTGCGCACCGCGCCGCCGACCATCGTGTCCTCCGCGCTCTTGCCCTTCTCGACCACAGGCGTCTTCGTCTTGGGCCCGTGGCCGGAGACCTTGGCCCAGATCTTCTCGGCGCCCTCGAAGCACAGGTAGCTGCCGCCGAGCATGAGGATGGGGGTCAGCAGCCACGGCGCGAACTGGCTCAGCAGAAGGATGGCCGGGAGGATGAAGACCAGCTTGTTGCGCAGCGAGCCCTTGGTGATGCGCCAGATGATGGGCAGCTCGCGCGCCGGGGTGACGTCCTGGACGTACTGCGGGGTCACAGCGGTGTCGTCGACGACGACGCCGGCCGCCTTCATGCTCGCCCGGCCCGCGGCCGCGCCGATGTCGTCCACGGAGGCGGCGGTGACGCGGGCCAGGGCGGCGACGTCGTCCAGCAGGGCCATCAGACCGCCGCTCATCGGAGGACCTCCGGCGCGGTCTCAACAGGGGCGGTCGGAGCCGCAGTGGTGATCAGCATGTTGACAGAGTAGGTCCTCGGAGGGCCGGATGCGCCCCCGGGAGCGTCCGGCGCCGGCACGAATTGCGGACGGCCCCGCCCGCACCCCGCACCCCTAATAGGTAGACTGGTCTAACCAGCTCCGAGGAGGTCGTTCCATGAGCACGGACCAGCACGCCGTGGACCGTCGTCAAGGATCCGCGCGGTCGCGGATCCTGCAGGCCGCAGCCGCGCGCTTCTACGCCGACGGCATCGCCGCCACCGGCATCGACGCGATCACCGCGTCGGCGGGGGTGGCCAAGATGAGCCTGTACAACAACTTCGCCTCCAAGGCGGCCCTGGTCGAGGCCTACGTCGAGGCCCGCCACGAGGAGTGGCTCCAGCTGTACCGGGCCCGCGTGCAGGACACCAGCACCCCGCAGGAGCGCGTCCTGGCGGTCTTCGACGCCTACGCCGACCACGCGGCGGCCGCCTACGAGCAAGGGTTCCGGGGTTGCGGGCTGCTCAACGCGGCCGCCGAGCTCTCCGCCGCGGACCCGGCGCGGACCGCCGTGCGCCGCCACAAGGAGCAGGTCGAGCAGCTCCTGCTCGACCCGCTGGGCGAACTGACCGACCCGGCCACCGCCCATCGGTTGGCGGAGCACCTGAGCTTCCTGCTGGAGGGCTCCATGGCCCGCGCCGGGCTCGAGGGCGAGCCGACCCGCCTGGTGCGTGCCCGCGCGATCGCCGCCGACCTGCTGGCCGCCCGGTGAGGGGCCGGGCCGGCGGCATCGCCGCGATCCTGGTGACCTCGGTCCTGTGGGGGACGACCGGGACCGCCGCGACCTTCGCCCCCGCGGCCGGGCCCCTGGCCATCGGCGCCGCCGCCCTGGGCATCGGCGGGCTCCTGCAGGCCGCCATCGCCCTGCCCGCCCTGCGCCGCGCCCAGCAGGCGCTGCGGACGCACGCGGGCCTGGTGGCGCTCGGCGCCGTCGCGGTGGCGATCTATCCTCTGGCGTTCTACAGCTCGATGCGCCTGGGTGGGGTCGCGATCGGCACGGTGGTCTCCCTGGCCTCCGCGCCGCTCGCCTCCGGCGTCCTGGAGCGGGTGATCGAACGCCTTCCGCTCAGCCGGTGGTGGAAGCTGGCCGCGCTCCTGGGCATCCTGGGCAGCGGCATGCTCTGCCTGGCGAGGGCCGGGGACTCGGCGGCCTCGGCTCCGGCCACCGCGGCGAGCATCGGGCTCGGCCTGGTCGCCGGCACGACCTATGCGCTCTACTCCTGGGTCGTGCACCGTCTCATGGGCCACGAGGTGGGCCGTGCGGCATCGATGGGCGCGGTCTTCGGCGCCGGCGGGGCGCTGCTGATGCCCGTCCTGCTGCTCACCGGCGCGCCCCTGCTCCACTCGGCGCAGGCGTTCACCGCCGCGGCCTACACGGCCCTGGTGCCGATGTTCCTGGGCTACTTCCTCTTCGGCCTCGGCCTCACCCGGGTGCGTCCGAGCACGGCGACCACCCTCACCCTCACCGAACCGGCTGTCGCCGCCGTGCTGGCCGTGCTCGTGGTGGGTGAGCGGCTGTCGGGTCTCGGCTGGACCGGGTTGACCGTCATCGGCGTCGCGCTGGTCGTCCTCGCCCTCACTCCGGCCAATGTCGAGGCCGACCCCGGTGCCCTCCGGCTCCGTCGAGGCGGTTCCGGCGCCGAGCGGGCCGACGACGTCCGGTCCCGTGCCGATCGGAACAGTGCCGATCGGAACAGTGGTGCCCTGCCCAGCGACGTCCTGTCCGGTGCCATGCCGACGGATGGCCACGGAACCGCGCCGGACAGCACGCACGTCGACAGCTCCACCGGGCCCACTGAGGTGATCACCCGGCGCCCGTGACGCGGGAGACGGTCACAGGACGCGCGGACGCTCCAGATCGAGCACGCGCCAGATGTGCTCACCCACCCTGGTGTCGCGCACCAGACCGGTCTCGCGGAAACCGAGACTGCCGTAGAGCCGCCGCGCAACGGCGTTGTGGGCGTAGACGCCCAGCGTCAGCACCGGCAGGTCCGAGATCCGGAACGCCTCGTGCACCGCGGCGGTCACGAACCGACGGCCCAGCCCGTGCCCCCGCAGCGCCGGATCGACGACGACGCAGCCCAACCGCATCCTGCCTGCCGCTTCGTCCACCAGCAGGGAGCCGTGCCCGGACATCTGCCCCGCGATCGCCGCGGAACCGGACCAGTAGAGCCGGCGCTCGTCCGACAGGTAGGCCTCGAGCTGCGCGCGGTCCAACGGCCAGGCGAAGGTTGGCCCGGACCACAGGAACATGTCGGTCTCGGTGGGGACCCAGGTGCGGAGCACCTCGAGATCCTCGGGGGTGGTCGGCCGCAGGTGCATGCGCTAATGCTAGGCCGGTCGGGCGCTTCTCCTGCGTCGCGTGCAGCCATGAGAAAAGGCCCCGCACCGGTGCTGGTGGGGGCCTGATGTGTGGGGAGCCCCCGCACCGGGTGGTGCGGGGGCTCGACCCTGGGTGTGGTCCGGCGGTGTCCTACTCTCCCACACCCTGGCGGGTGCAGTACCACCGGCGCTGTGGGTCTTAGCTTCCGGGTTCGGGATGGGACCGGGCGTTTCCCCCACGCTATGACCGCCGTAACTCTGTCTCCCCGCCGTGGTCCCTGGCCGGTGGGCCGGGGTGGGGGGGAAATCTGGTCACAGTGATGACTGTGGATGCAATTGTGCGGTTGGTGCAACCGTGACCCCGGGGGGGTTGTTGGTTGGGAGCCGTATAGTGGACGCGGTGTTCTGCGGTGTCCCCGTGCCCCCCGTGTGCCGGTGGCCCGGGGTGGGGGGTGGGGTGTGGGGTAAGTTGTCGGCGTATTAGTACCGGTCGGCTGCACACGTCGTTGGTTCGTGCTTCCACCTCCGGCCTATCAACCCAGTGGTCTCGCTGGGGGCCTCTCACCCTTGCGGGTCTGGAAATCTCATCTCGAAGCGAGCTTCCCGCTTAGATGCTTTCAGCGGTTATCTCTTCCGAACGTAGCGAAGCAGCGGTGCACCTGGCGGTACAACTGCCATACCAGAGGTTCGTCCGTCCCGGTCCTCTCGTACTAAGGACAGGTCTTCTCAAATTTCCTGCGCGCGCAGCGGATAGGGACCGAACTGTCTCACGACGTTCTGAACCCAGCTCGCGTACCGCTTTAATGGGCGAACAGCCCAACCCTTGGGACCAACTCCAGCCCCAGGATGCGACGAGCCGACATCGAGGTGCCAAACCATGCCGTCGATATGGACTCTTGGGCAAGATCAGCCTGTTATCCCCGAGGTACCTTTTATCCGTTGAGCGACGGCCATTCCACAATGTACCGCCGGATCACTAGTCCCGACTTTCGTCCCTGCTCGAGCTGTCGCTCTCACAGTCAAGCTCCCTTGTGCACTTACACTCGACACCTGATTGCCAACCAGGCTGAGGGAACCTTTGGGCGCCTC
>NZ_LDNX01000112.1:0-24975 GCF_001027955.1 Kocuria sp. SM24M-10
CTCCAGGGTCAGATCCGCGACCTCGATCCGCCCGGCCAGGAAGTCCTTGGACAGCGGCGGACGGTCGTAGGGACGCTGCAGCTCATCACCGATGATCACCACACGCCCGCCGAACCCGAGGCTGCGAGCCGCCCTCGCGGCCGACAGACCGGCCAGCGAGGCTCCGACAATGACGAGGGACTCCATGAAGGACCCCTTTCAGATCAGTGGGTGCGGGAACAGCAGGGCGGCGCCGGGCGGGTGGACCTCTCGGCTCGTTGCCGCGTACTGCGCAACGTGCTTCATATTGTGAGGTTCAGCGTGATGCGTCCCACATTGGCCTGTCAAGCGTTCCGGGCGACTTTTCCTGCCCCCGTCCCGGGGTCGCCGTGATTCCCGACGGCGCGGCGGACCCCGCGGACAATGTTGCGCAATGTGACCCACGTTGCACAGGGCAGGATGCCTGCCCGTTCCCCGGCTCTTTCCGGCGTCGAGGGCGCGAAGCCCACCGGCCCAGGAAGGCGGCGTCGACGGCATGAGCGGATCCACGCCGACGGAGCTCGAGGAGTACCTCATGTCACCGGTGCGGCGGTGCTCCGCGGGGTGATCCGCGGCCCCGGGTGGGGCGCTGCTTCAGCGTTCGAGGTCGCCGCGGATGAAGGCCTCCAGGTTCGCCCGGGCGGTGTCGTCGGCCTGCTGCTCGGGCGGGGACTTCATGAAGTACGCCGCCGCCGAGGTCAGCGGCCCGCCGATCCCGCGGTCCAGCCCGATCTTCGCCGCCCGGATCGCGTCGATGATCACCCCGGCCGAGTTCGGGGAGTCCCACACCTCCAGCTTGTACTCCAAGGAGATCGGGGCGTCCCCGAACCCGTGACCCTCCAGACGCACGAAGGCGAACTTCCGGTCGTTGAGCCACGGCACGTGGTCCGAGGGCCCGATGTGCACCTCCTCGGTGCCGAACTCCCGCACCACGTTGGAGGTCACCGCCTGGGTCTTGGAGATCTTCTTCGACTCCAACCGGGTGCGCTCGAGCATGTTCATGAAGTCCATGTTCCCGCCCACATTGAGCTGATACGTCCGGTCCAGCACGTACCCGCGGTCCTCGAAGAGCTTGGCCAGCACCCGGTGGGTGATCGTCGCCCCGATCTGGGACTTGATGTCATCGCCCACGATCGGCACCCCCGCGGCGGCGAACTTCTGCGCCCACTCCTCGGTGGAGGCGATGAACACCGGCAGCGCGTTGACGAAGGCCACCCCCGCGTCCAGGGCCGCCTGGGCGTAGAACCGGTCGGCGGCCTCCGAGCCCACCGGCAGATAGGACACCAGCACATCCACCTGCGCCTCCCGCAGCGCGGCGGCGACATCGACCGGCTCGGCCGCCGACTCCTGGATCATCTCCCGGTAATAGGCCCCCAACCCGTCCAGGGTCGGCCCGCGCTGGACGGTCACCCCGGTGTGCGGCACCGAGGCGAAGGCCAGCGTGTTGTTCCGCCCGGCGCCGATCGCCTCGCACAGATCCACCCCCACCTTCGCCGCGTCCACGTCGAAGGCGGCCACGAACTGCACATCGGAGACGTGATAGTCCCCGAACACCACGTGCATCAGCCCCGGCACGGTCTGCCCCGGGTCGGCATCGGCGTAGAAGTGCACGCCCTGGATCAAGGACGAGGCGCAGTTGCCGACACCGGCCACCGCCACTCGGATCGGATGATGAGACACGATTCTCCTTCGTCGTGGGGCCGGACGCAGCCGCCGTGGCGGGGTGCGGCCGACCCCTCGGGGGTGAGGGGTGAGGGGCGGGTGACGTGGTGGTCCCCGCTGGGGTGCCGGCACGGGTCGCGCCGGCACCCGGGCGTCAGGGGCAGCGGTCGATCCACTCCTGCAGGTGAGGGGCCTCGGCGCGGATGTGGTCGTCGTGGCTGTGGGTCACAAGGGCGGCTCGGGTGTTACGGGCCCCCGCGTCCGCGGTCACGGCAGCGGCGTCGTGGGCCGGGTCGATGACCACGCACTGCTCGTCGTCGCCGACGATCCACACGTTGTTCTCCACCTGCCACGTGCCTCCGTCGAGGGAGAAGGTCCCGGAGGTCACCAGGCGCTCGACCCGGGCCCGGTCGGTGGAGCCCGCTGCACCGCCCGGAAGGGCGGCCGCCGGCCCCTGCTCCGCACGGCCCGCGCCCGGCACCGGAAGCTGCCCGGACACGCAGCCGGTGCTCATCCTGCTGCCTCGTGGGCCTCTCCGGCCACGGAGGCCGGTGCCGGGGGCGTCTCCGTGCGCCGCCTCCGACTGCTGCCCGGGGACACCCCGCGGTCGACTCGGCACATCGCGTCTTCCTCTCTGTCTGGGTGGCGGCCACCGCCACCGGTGGCCGAGGGGCCTCGGCCGGAACGTCAGCTCGACTCACCCGTTGCAACACGTATCGCATTACGCAACATCATGGGTGGGGAAAGTCTCTGCGAGAGCACTCCTCCTGTCAAGGGGCGGCGTCGTCGAACTGCATCTGCTGGAGGATCATGGCGGAGATCTCCTCGACGGACATGGAGGCGGAACTGACGTGCGGGATGCCGTTCAGGACGTACATCTCCTCGGCGTTGCGCAGTTCGTACGAGCACTGTGCGAGGGAGGCGTAGACCGTCGCAGGTCGTCGTTCCTGGCGGACCTGGCTCAACCGCATCGGTGAGGAGGTGAGCCCGAAGCACTTGCCGACGTGGGGCGCCACGGGTGCGGGCAGGGAGTGCTGCTCGAAGTCCTCGTCCACCAGGGGGAAGTTGGCGGCGCGGATGCCGTGCTGCAGGGCCAGGTACATGCTGGTGGGGGTCTTGCCGCAGCGCGACGGGGCGATGAGGATCAGGTCCGCCCGCTCGAGGGCCCGGATGGACTGGCCGTCGTCGTGCTCCATGGCGTACTCCACCGCCGACATCCGCCGCTGGTACCGGATGGCGTTCCCCAGGCCGTGGGCTCTGCCCGGCTGCAGGCTGGCGGTGGCGTGCAGCGCGGTCTCGAGCTGGGGGATGTGGGTGCCGAACAGGTCCACGAAGAAGCCGCGGCTGCCGGCGAGGACACCACGGATGTCCGGGTCGACGACGGTGGAGAACACCACCGGCACCCGCCCGGCGGCGGCCACGGCGTCGATCCGGTCCGCCACCTGCCGGGCACGCTCCACGGTGACGACGAACGGCACGGTGTGACGCTCGAAGGGCTGGTCCGGGAACTGCGTGATCAGCGTGCTGCCCAGGGTCTCGGCGGTGATGCCCGTGCTGTCCGAGACGAAGAACGCCACGGGGCAGGTCTCGGTCATGTCGTTGCGTGCCTGTCTCTCGTCGTGCCGACCGCGGGCCCGTCCCGGCGCGCGGGGCGCCGGGACGGGGCGTCTCAGGTGCTGGGCTGGGGTGCGGTGCGGGCCAGGGACAGCCAGGTGTCCACGACGGCGTCGGGGTTCAGGGAGACGGAGTCGATGCCCTGCTCCAGCAGCCAGGCGGCCAGGTCGGGGTGGTCGCTGGGTCCCTGCCCGCAGATCCCGACGTACTTGCCCTTCGCCCGGCAGGCGGCGATGGCCAGGCCCAGCAGCTTCTTGACCGCCGGGTCGCGCTCGTCGAAGGAGGAGGCGACCAGGGCGGAGTCGCGGTCCAGGCCCAGGGTGAGCTGGGTGAGGTCGTTGGAGCCGATGGAGAACCCGTCGAAGTGCTCCAGGAAAGCCTCGGCCAGCAGCGCGTTGGCCGGCAGCTCGCACATCATGACGATCTCCAGGCCGTCCTCCCCGCGCGCCAGGCCGTTGGCGGCCAGCAGCTCCACCACGCCCCGGGCCTCGGCGAGGGTGCGCACGAACGGGACCATGAGCTTGATGTTGGTCAGCCCCATGGCGGTGCGCGCGTGCCGCACCGCCGCGCACTCGAGCTCGAAGGCCGGCCGGAAGGCGGGGGAGAGGTAGCGGGAGGCGCCTCGGAACCCGAGCATGGGGTTCTCCTCCTCCGGCTCGAAGATCGGGCCGCCGAGCAGGTTGGCGTATTCGTTGGACTTGAAGTCCGACAGCCGGATGATCACCGGTTCGGGGGCGAAGGCCGCCGCGATCGTGGCGATGCCCTCGGCCAGGCGCTGCACGTAGTACTCCCGCGGCCCGTCGTAGGCGGCGATCCGCTCCCGGATCTGTCCTGCCACCTCGGCCGGCAGGCTCGTCCCGTCCTGCTCCAGGGCCAGCAGCGCCAGGGGGTGGATGCCGATCTGCCGGTTGATGATGAACTCCAGCCGGGCCAGCCCCACGCCGTGGTGGGGCAGCTGGGCGAAGGCGAAGGCCTGCTCGGGGGTGCCGACGTTCATCATGATCTTCAGCGGCGCCTCCGGCACCGCCTCCAGGGAGGTCTCCTCCACGGTGTAGTCCAGCAGTCCCGCGTAGACCAGGCCGGCCTCGCCCTCGGCGCAGGAGACCGTCACCGGGTCCCCGTCGGCCAGCACCGCGGTCGCGTTCCCGGCCCCGACGACGGCGGGGATGCCCAGCTCCCGGGCGATGATCGCCGCGTGGCAGGTGCGGCCGCCGCGGTCGGTGACGATCGCGGCGGCCTTCTTCATGATCGGCTCCCAGTCCGGGTCCGTCATCGAGGCCACCAGCACGTCCCCGGCCTGGAACGAGGCCATCTCCTCGTGGGAGCCCAGGACGCGGACCTGGCCGGCGCCGATGCGCTGGCCGATCGCCCGGCCCCGGGTCAGCACCGTGCCGCTGCCCTCGAGCCGGTAGCGGGAGACCGCACCGGCCGCCCGGCGGGAGACGACGGTCTCCGGACGGGCCTGGAGGATGTAGAGGCGCCCGTCGGTCCCGTCCAGGCCCCACTCGATGTCCATCGGGCGGCCGTAGTGGGCCTCGATGGCCACCGCGTAGCGGGCCAGCTGCTCCACCTGCGCGTCGGTGAGGCTGAACCGGTTCCGCAGCTGCGCCGGCACGGGCACGAAGCCCACCGTCGCCCCCAGGTCCCGGGAGTCCGTGTAGGTCATCTGCAGGGCCTTCTCCCCGAGCCCGCGCTTGAGCACGGCCGGGCGGCCGGCGGCCAGGGCGGGCTTGTGGACGTAGAACTCGTCCGGGTTCACCGCCCCCTGCACCACGGCCTCACCCAGCCCGTAGGACGAGGTGATGAACACCGCGTCGGTGAAGCCGGACTCGGTGTCCATGGTGAACATCACTCCCGAGGCCCCCACGTCGGAACGCACCATCTTCTGCACGCCCACCGACAGCGCCACCTCGGCGTGGGTGAAGCCGTGGTGGACCCGGTAGGCGATCGCCCGGTCGTTGTACAGGGACGCGAAGACGTCCTGGACCGCGGCCAGGACGTTCTCCACGCCCCGCACGTTGAGGAACGTCTCCTGCTGGCCGGCGAAGGAGGCGTCCGGCAGGTCCTCCGCCGTGGCGCTGGAGCGCACCGCCCAGGAGACCTCCACCCCGTCGGGCTGGGCGGCGGACAGCTGCTCGTACGCGGCGCGGACCGCCTCCTCCAGGGCGGGCGGCAGCGGCGCGGACCGGATCAGCGCACGGATCCGGCCGCCGACGGCGGCCAGGGCGCTCACGTCGCCGGCGTCGAGGCCCTCGAGGATCCCGGCGATCCGCGCCTGAAGCCCCGAGGCCGCCAGGAACTCCCGGAAGGCCGTGGCCGTGGTGGCGAAGCCGCCGGGCACCTGCACCCCGGCGCTGCTCAGACTGCGGATCAGCTCCCCCAGGGAGGCGTTCTTGCCCCCCACCTCCGGGAGGTCGGACAGGCCGATCGCGGTGAACGGAAGAACATGGGTCATCGGAATCGTCTCCTAGAGGTGCGTTCGAGCAGGCGGCGGTCATGTCGTCGAGAAGAGCCGGACGCAGCGGCGCCCTGAGCGGCGCCGGATCCGGATGTACGGATGAGGAGTCTCGTCGTCGATGGAGATGGCCGGGGCACGATCGGTGAGCATCTACGTGTCCCGCGGAAGAGAAGGAGTTGATGGTTCGTCGCCCTTGGCGGGGAGCCCGTGGTTGCCGGCGGACAGGTGCGCCCGGACCCGGTGGTTCCCCGTGCTGCGACGGACTGGCGGCCGTCGCCGTGCGTGAGGGGGATCGCCGCCATGGTGACGCTCAACGGGCGCGACCGGTCTGCTCGCTCGAGCGCTCCACAGCGTCCGCGGGGAGGGTCAGGCCTGGTCGCGTGTTCGGCGGCCGGTCCGGGTCCTCCGACGCCCCGGGTCGAGCACGACGCATGACACCCCTCTCCTGCTCGTGCAGTGGCCGACAACTATGTCGTCAACAGATATATCACTCATATACGAGCCCGGGAAGCGTGTTGCGGTCCGTGGCCAGGTGGCACCTTGGTCCACCGGTGCGGAAAGAGGTCGGCTGGGGTTGCAGAGTTGCGCTCATTGCAACACTTGTACATGTGAGCGATGCCTTCAGGATTCGGAGAATTGCAGCAATCCCTGACTTTTCTCCGAGCTCTTGACCGTGGTGTGGATCACTTTCTACAGTTACAGCAACTCGGTTGTGATGAGTGCAACACTCAGCGATCGGGACGGAACCACCCAGCAGCTGTCGGTCGCGACAGCGGCATCCGCACCTTCGTCGAGGCCGGCGGCACCGACGTCGCGGTGCGGCGCCTCCCGTGACCCATCCCCGGCATTCCGCACGGGGTCCGCTCCACGAAAGGACGACCATGACCACCTCGCCCACCACCGTTCCCAGCGCCTCCTCGGTCGCCGAGCTCGAGCGCCTGAAGATCCTGCACAACGGGCAGAAGGAGCAGCTGACCTTCTCCGACGCCGAGTTCGAGCGCCGCCTCGCCGGCCTGCGGAAGATCATGGCCGACAAGCAGCTCGACGCCGTCGTGCTGACCAGCTACCACGGCATCAAGTACTACTCGGACTTCCTGTACACCACGTTCGGCCGCAACTACGCCCTGGTCGTCACCGCCGACGACTCCGTCACGGTCACCGCCAACATCGACGCCGGCATGCCGTGGCGCACGAGCTACGGCGACAACGTCGTCTACACCGACTGGCAGCGCGACAACTTCTACTTCGCCCTCCAGGAGGTCCTGCGCCGGCGCGGGGTGCAGGCCCGCCGGATCGGCGTGGAGGACGACGCCCTGCCGCTGCTGACCCGCCGGCGCATCCAGGCCGCGTTCGCGGATGCTGAGCTGACCGACGTCTCCCAGGAGGCCATGCGCCAGCGCATGGTCAAGTCCGCCGAGGAGATCGAGGTCATCAAGCACGGCGCCCGCATCGGCGACCTCGGCGGCGAGGCCATCCGCGCCGCCATCCGTGAGGGCATCAGCGAGTACGAGGTCGCACTGGCCGGCACCGAGGCCATGGTCCACGAGATCGCCCGCGCCTTCCCGCACCGCGAGGTCCGCGACACCTGGGTGTGGTTCCAGTCCGGGATCAACACCGACGGCGCCCACAACTGGGCCACCACCCGCACGCTGCGCCGGGGCGACATCCTGTCCCTGAACTGCTTCCCGATGACCTCCGGGTACTACACCGCCCTCGAGCGCACCCTGTTCCTCGGCGAGCCGGACGCCCGCTCGCGCGAGCTGTGGGAGATCAACGTCCAGGTGCACGAGCGCGGCCTCGAGCTGATCAAGCCGGGCGCGGTGTGCAAGGACATCGCTGCGGAACTCAACGAGATCTTCGTCTCCCACGGCCTGCTGGCCAACCGCACCTTCGGCTACGGGCACTCCTTCGGAGTGCTCAGCCACTACTACGGCCGCGAGGCCGGCCTGGAGCTGCGCGAGGACATCGACACCGTGCTGGAGCCGGGCATGGTCGTGTCCATGGAACCGATGATCACGGTCCCCGAGGGCGAGCCGGGCGCCGGCGGCTACCGCGAGCACGACATCCTCGTGGTCGGCGAGGACGGCGCGGAGAACATCACCAAGTTCCCGTACGGCCCCGAGCACAACATCGTGTCCGCCTAGACGGAGCCCGACGGCGGCGGCGCCGCAACGCGCCGCCGCCGTCCCCGGCGGCCTCCGCAGCCGCACCACACAGCCGCACCACACAGCCGCACCCACGGCACGGAAGGACCACGGTGGTCACCACCCGCTCTCTCGAGGATCTCGACGCGCACAGCTACCAGGACTACGTGGCCGGAGGCCGAGGACTGGTGCTCATCCCCACGGGGGCCACGGAGCAGCACGGCCCCCACCTGCCGCTGGGGGTGGACGCGATGCTCTCCCGCGCCGTCTGCGCCGCAGCCGCGGAGGAGCTCGGCGCCCTGGTGGCACCGACCTTCAGCTACGGCTACAAGTCCCAGCCCCGCTCCGGGGGCGGCAACCACCGTCCCGGCACGACGAGCCTGTCCGGGCAGGCCCTCGTGCTGCAGACCCAGGACGTCGTGCTCGAGTTCTTCCGCCACGGCATCCGCCGGATCGCGGTGGTCAACGGCCACTTCGAGAACTACCAGTTCCTCTACGAGGGACTCGACCTCGCGGTGCGGCAGGCCCGGGCCGGCGGCCTCGACGGCAGCCGGGCCATGCTGCTCTCCTACTGGGACTTCGTCGACGACCAGGCCCTGGAGGCCGTCTTCCCGGACGGCTTCCTCGGCTGGGACGTGGAGCACGGGGGAGTGCTCGAGACCGCACTGATGCTCCACCTGCACCCCGACAAGGTCGACATGTCCCGGGCTCCCGCCCATCCCCCCGCCGAGCTGACCCCCTACGACGTCTTCCCCGAGGACCCGGCCCGCACTCCGAGCTCCGGGTGCCTCTCCTCCCCCACAGGCGCCACCGCAGAACGCGGCGAGCTGCTGCTCTCCACCGTCCGCTCCGGCATCGTCCGGGCGGTCACCAGCGAGTTCGGGAAGTGAGAACGACATGAAGAAGACCGACGCCTCCGCGGAGGCCGCAGCCGAGGCCAGAACCGTGCCGCGGTTCCGAGGGCGGAACCTGCCCGCTCTGGACCGAGCCGTCATCACGGTCCTGCCTCCAGTGCTCATCGTCGCCGTGCTGGCCGTGGTCACCGTCAACCCGGGCGGCGCGGCCGAGGCCATCTCCGCGGCCCGCACCTTCGTCACCGGCAGCTTCACCTGGCTGTTCATCGCCTATTCGCTCGTGGCGGTCGCCGTCTGCGCGTGGCTGGCCTTCAGCCGGGTCGGCAGCATCCGCCTCGGCGGACCGGACGCCCGCCCGGAGCACGGCAAGTTCGCCTGGTACTCGATGCTCTTCGCCTGCGGGCAGGGCATCGGGCTGATCTTCTGGTCGGTCGCCGAACCGATCCTGCTGCGGGACGAGAACCCCGTCGTCCCTGCGGGGCAGGACGGTGGGGCCGAGGGCGCGATGGTGTGGTCCTACTTCCACTGGGGCTTCACCGCCTGGGCCATGTACTGCGTGGTCGCGGTCTGCCTCGCCTACTCCCACCACAACCTCGGCAAGACCCTCACCTTCCGTGAGGCCACGGTCGACGTCCTCCCGGCATGGTCCCAGCGCGGGGCGGGCGTGGTGGTGGAGCTGCTCGCGATCATCGCGACCGTCCTGGGCCTGGCCACCTCCTTCGGCTTCGCCGCCCTGCAGTTCAGCTCGGGGCTCGCTTCCTTCACCGGGCTGTCCTCCGGCCCGGGGGTCTGGCTGCTCGTCATCCTGGGGCTGGCCGGCCTGACCGCGGCCTCCGCGTTCTTCGGCATCAACAAGGGCATGAAGCGGATCAGCGAAGTGAACTCCGTGCTGAGCATCGTGCTGCTCGTGGCCGTGCTCGTCGCCGGTCCCACCATCTTCATCGTCTCGAACGTCACGCAGACGTTCGGGTCCTTCTTCGCCCACTTCCCGGCGATGAGCTTCTGGACCGACGCCGGCACCGCCGGGCAGGGTCTCGCCACCTGGCAGGACAGCTGGAACGGTTGGTGGACCGTGTTCATCTGGTGCTGGGTCATCGCCTTCAGCCCCTTCGTGGCCGGTTTCATCGCCCGCATCTCCCGCGGCCGCACCATCCGCGAGTTCGTCATCGGCGTCACCGTGATCCCCTCGCTGATCGTCATGGTCTGGATCGGGATCATCGGCTCGGCCGCTCTGCACTACGACGACCGCAGCGACCGCGGCATCTCCGCGGCGGTCGCGGCGGACACCTCCAGCGGGCTGTTCGTCATGCTCGAGTCCGTCCCCGTCGTCGGCTCACTCCTGCTCGTGGTGGCCACCGTCCTGGTCGCCACCTACTACGTCACCTCCCTGGACTCCGGCGCGCACGCCCTGGCCGAGTTCGTCTCCGCGCCCCGCCGGGCCGGGCCGATCTTCCGCGTGGTGCTCGTCGCCAGCATCGCCGCCGTGGCGCTCACGCTGCTCACCCTCGGCGGCACCGCGGTGGTCGACACGGTGCAGACCGGCACCATCATCGGAGCCTTCCCGTTCTCCTTCGTCATCCTGTTGATGATCGCGAACCTCGTGCGCCGGCTGCTGACCCGCACGCCGGGGACCGAGCGCCTGGAGCGGGAGGTCAACGACCCCTCGCCGGACGTCCCCGGCACCGACGGCACCCCGGCGGGGGCGGGGGAGGGTCCGGTGCGGCGCACCGCGGCCGTCCCGGAGCCGGTCCCGCCGGTCGTTGATCCCCGACCGCAGCGCTGACCCCCGCGCCCGACGGGTGGTCGCGATGGGCACGTCGTCCCCGCCGGCCGACTGTCCCGGCGCGTCCGGGAGGTGGGAGCGCAGCCCGCGTTCCCACCTCCCGGACGCGTCGTGGTGAACGTCCCGCCCCCGTGACGCAGAATGAGAAGTCCTATGACGCCACCATCCGAGAACACCTCCCCCGGCGAGGCCCGCGCCGCGTCCGTCGTCTCCCACGCGCTGCGGGTCCTGCGCTGCTTCTCCGTGGACGAACCACTGCTGGGGGTGACCGAGATCGCCGCCCGCGTGGGGCTGCACAAGAGCACGGTCTCCCGGCTCCTGGTGACCCTGGAGCAGGAGAACGTGGTGGAGCGCGATCCGCAGACGCGCCGCTATCGCCTGGGCCTCGGCCTGATCTCCGTGGCGGGTCCGCTGCTGGCCGAGCTGGACGAGCGGCGCGCGGCGTACCCGGTGCTGCTGGAGCTGACCGAGCAGACCGGCGAGACGAGCGCTCTGATGGTCTGGAGCGACGATCAGGCCGTCTGTGTGGAGCAGATCCCCAGCCCGCGGCAGATCAAGCACACCACGCCGCTGGGCACCAGGTACAACACCGCGCTCAGCGCCTCGGTGCAGCTCTTCCTCGCGGAGCAGCCACCGGAGCGGGCGCAGGCGCTGCTGCTGTCCGGGATCATCGAGCTGCCCGACCCCACCGAGGCAAGCGTCGGGGCCTACCTGGAGTCACTGCGACAGGCCGCCGAGGAGGGGGTGGCCCTCAACTACGGCAAGACCTCGATGGACGAGGTCGGCGTCGCCGCCGCCGTCCGCGACCACCGGGACCGGACGGTCGCGGCCGTCATGGTCGCGGCGCCGCGCTACCGGGTCACGCCCGAACAGGCCCAGCAGCTCTCCGCCGCTGCCGTGGCGGCGGCCCGGGAGGTGTCCCAGCGGCTCGGGGCCCCTGTGGGGGCCCGCCGCACCGGGCGGGCGTCCCTGGAGGTGCGCTGACCGGGTCCCGTCGGCCCGGGGCCGCGGCCGTCACCCGGTGGAGGCCGCGTCCCGCCCGATCGTCTCCCGCAGGATCTCGCTCGTGCCCCCGAAGATCGTCAGCAGCCGGGAGGCGAGGTAGGCCTGGGCCACCGGGTAGTCGAGGATATAGCCGTAGCCGCCGTGCAGCTGCAGGCACCGGTCCGTGACGGCCTTCGCCCGCTCGCTCGCCCAGTACTTGGCCTTGGAGGCCCCGACGACGTCGAGCGCCCCGGCGTTGAACGCGTGCACGGCCCGCTGGACGTAGGCCTCGGTGACCTCCACCTCGACCGTCAGCTCCGCGACCTCGAACCGGGAGTGCTGGAAGTCCAGCACCCGGGTGCCGAAGGCTGTGCGCTCCCGGGTGTAGTCGAGGGTGGACTCCAGCGTGGCGCGCGCCACGGCGCTCGCGGCCACGGCGACCGCCAGCCGCCCCTGGGGCAGCAGCTGCCGGATCTGCCGCAGCCCGCCGCCCTCCGCCCCGATCAGGTTCGCGCCGGGGACGCGGACGTCCTCGAAGAACAGCTCGGCGGTGTCCGAGGCCCGCACGCCCATCTTGTCCAGCTGCTTGCCGGCCGAGTAGCCGGGGGAGTCCGTCCTGTGCACCAGGAAGAGGCTGAAGCTGTCCTCCCCGGCGCGCTCGGCGCGCCCGTCCGTGCGGGCCAGCACCAGGGCGGCGTCCCCGCTGATCCCGTTGCCGATGAAGGTCTTCTGGCCGTTGAGCACCCAGTCCTCGCCGTCGCGCACGGCCCTCGTGCGCACCCCGCGCAGGTCGGACCCGGCGCCCGGCTCGGTCCAGGCCACCGAGGTGACCAGTTCCCCGGTGAGGATCCGCGGCAGCCACCGCTCCTGCTGCTCCGCGGTGCCGTGGGCGAGCAGGTGGGGCAGCACCCAGTCGTCGTTGAGGTGCAGCGCCAGGGCCACGCCGAGGGCTCCGCCGCGGACCAGCTCCTCGTCGAGCACGGCGCGGAACCGGTAGTCGGTCAGGCCCATGCCGCCGTGCTCC
This sequence comes from Kocuria sp. SM24M-10, assembly GCF_001027955.1. NCBI lineage: Bacteria > Bacillati > Actinomycetota > Actinomycetes > Micrococcales > Micrococcaceae > Kocuria > Kocuria sp. SM24M-10. The sequence goes on from NZ_LDNX01000112.1 coordinate 12,542, forward strand.
TCGGGCACGGCGAGGCCGAGCAGGCCCGCCTCGCCGGCGGCGGTCCACATGCTGCGCGGCATCAGGTGCTCGGCGTCCCACTGCGCGTAGTGGGGGGTGACCTCGCGCGCCACGAACTCGCGGGCGACGCCGCGGAACTCTTCGTGCTCCTCCTCGAAGAAGGGCTGGACGGCCGGGGTGGGAGTCATGGGGTGCCTCCTGTGCTGGTGGGAACCGGGTGGCCGGCGGCGTCCGGGTGATCGGTGGGGTCCGGGCGGATCGCGGTGCGCAGCGCGGCCCAGGCCATCTCCTCGAGCGCGGCCCGGGCGGCGTCGAGACGCTCCGCCTCCTGCGGAGTGCGCAGCCGCTGTGCGGCCCGCAGGGAGTGCGGGGTGGAGTTGATCAGTCCGAAGGCGGCCTGGGCGCGCAGGGTGAGGTCGGCGACCTCGCGCGCGGGGGCGAGCTCGCGCAGGGCCTCGACCCACAGGGTCACGTAGCCGCGCTGGAGCACGCGCACCGCGCGGCGGTCCTCGGCCGTCAGGTTGGGCAGCTCCCGGTCCTGCACCACGATCACGGCGGGGCGGTGCAGGGCGAAGTCGACCTGGAAGCGGACCAGGTCCCGCAGTCGCCGCTGCGGGTCGGGGGCATGCCGGGCCACCTCGCGGCCGCGCTCGAGCAGGTCGTGGCTGACCTCGAGCAGCACCGCGCCCAGGACGGCCTGCTTGCTCGCGAAGTGCCGGTAGACCGCGGGGCCGCTGACGCCCGCGGCCGCGCCGATGTCGTCGATCGAGACCCCGGCGAAGCCCCGCTCGGCGAAGAGCGTGGCGGAGGCGGCGAGCAGGTCCTGCCGGCGCCGGGCCTTCGCCTGCCCGCGCACCGTGGTGGGCTGCGGGCTGGGTCGGCGGTCGGTCTGCGGCATGCGGTCCTTCTTCCGGCGGCGGGGCGGGCGTTCCTGGACATTTTAGTGAGTCGCCACTAACCTGACGACCAAGTTAGTCCAGACTAACCGAAAGGGCCTCCCGGACCCGGGGCCGGATCGGGACGGAGGAACGGATGCGGGTGCTGAGCAGCCAGGTGGATCCGGGCAGCCCGGACTTCGGCGCCAACGCGGCCGCCCAGCACCGGCTCGTCGAGGAGCTCGGGGCACGCCTGGAGCGGGTGGCGCAGGGCGGGCCGGCGGCCTCGCGGGCGCGGCACGTGGGCCGCGGCAAGCTGCTGCCGCGCGAGCGGGTGGACCACCTGCTCGACCCCGGCAGCCCGTTCCTGGAGGTCGGCGCCCTGGCGGCCGAGGGGATGTACGACGACGAGTGCCCCGCCGCCGGGCTGATCGCCGGCGTCGGGCTCGTGCACGGCCGGCAGGTGATGGTCGTCTGCAACGACGCCACGGTCAAGGGCGGCACGTACTACCCCGTGACGGTCAAGAAGCACCTGCGCGCCCAGGAGATCGCCCTCGAGAACCGGCTGCCCTGCGTCTACCTCGTGGACTCCGGCGGGGCGTTCCTGCCGCTGCAGGACGAGGTCTTCCCGGACCGCGAGCACTTCGGGCGGATCTTCTACAACCAGGCCAACCTCTCGGCGGCGGGCGTCGCCCAGGTGGCCGCGGTGCTGGGCTCGTGCACCGCCGGCGGGGCCTACGTGCCGGCGATGAGTGACGAGACCGTGATCGTGCGCGGACAGGGCACGATCTTCCTCGGCGGCCCGCCGCTGGTGAAGGCCGCCACCGGCGAGGAGGTCACCGCGGAGGAGCTGGGCGGCGGCGAGCTGCACGCGGCCGTCTCCGGGGTGGTCGACCACCTCGCGGAGAACGACGAGCACGCCCTGGAGATCGTCCGCGACATCGTCGCGACCCTGCCCCCGCCCGCCCCCCGCGCCTGGCCGGTCCGGGCGGCGGAGCCACCGGCCGTGGCCGAGGACGAGCTGGCCGGCGCGGTCCCGGTGGACCCCAACGCCGGCTACGACGTGCGCGAGGTGATCGCCCGCCTCGTGGACGGGTCCCGTTTCGCCGAGTTCAAGGCGGAGTACGGCACCACGCTCGTCACCGGCTTCGCCCACCTGCACGGCCACCCGGTGGGCATCGTGGCCAACAACGGGGTGCTCTTCGCCGAGTCGGCGATGAAGGGCGCCCACTTCATCGAGCTGTGCGACCAGCGCGGGATCCCGCTGCTGTTCCTGCAGAACATCACCGGCTTCATGGTGGGCCGCGACTACGAGGCCGGCGGCATCGCCAAGCACGGCGCCAAGATGGTCACCGCCGTGGCCACCACCCGGGTCCCGAAGCTGACCGTGGTGATCGGGGGGTCCTTCGGGGCCGGCAACTACTCCATGTGCGGGCGCGCCTACTCCCCGCGGTTCCTGTTCCTGTGGCCCCAGGCGAGGATCTCGGTGATGGGCGGGACGCAGGCCGCGTCGGTGCTGGCCGCCGTCAAGGCCGACCAGCTGGCCGCCCGCGGGCAGGACTGGGACGCGGAGGAGCGCGAGGCGTTCATGGCGCCCATCCGCCGGCAGTACGAGGAGCAGGGCAACCCCTGGTACTCCACCGCCCGGCTGTGGGACGACGGCGTGATCGCCCCGTCCGACACCCGCGAGGTGCTCGGGCTGGCCCTCGAGGTCTGCTCCCGCGCCCCGCTGCCCGAGCCGGCCTTCGGCCTCTTCAGGATGTGAGCCCCGTGACTCCCAGCACGCCCCCGCGCCGCTTCGACGTCGTGCTCGTCGCCAACCGCGGCGAGATCGCCCGCCGGATCCTGCGCACCCTCAAAGCGCTGGGCATCCGCTCGGTCGCGATCTACAGCGAGGCCGACCGCGACGCGGTGCACGTGCGCGAGGCCGACGTGGCCGTGTGCGTGGGCCCGGCCGCGCCGGCGCAGAGCTACCTGCGCATCGACGCCGTGGTCGAGGCCGCCCGCGCCACCGGGGCGCAGGCGGTCCACCCCGGCTACGGGTTCCTCTCCGAGAACGCCGGCCTGGCCCGCGCGTGCGCCGCGGCCGGCATCGCCTTCGTCGGCCCCGGCGCGGAGGCCCTGGAGATCATGGGGGACAAGATCCGCGCCAAGCGGCACGTGGCCGCCGCCGGGGTGCCCGTCGTGGCCGGGGTCTCGGACCCGGGCCTCGACGACGACGCCCTGGTGGCCGCCGCCGCCGGCATGGACTACCCGCTGCTGATCAAGCCCTCGGCCGGGGGCGGCGGCAAGGGCATGCACGTGGTCGAGGACCCCGAGCGGCTGCCCGAGGCCCTCGCCACCGCCCGCCGGGTCGCGGCCGCCGCGTTCGGGGACGACACCCTGTTCCTGGAACGGCTCATCGAGTCCCCCCGGCACATCGAGGTCCAAATCCTCGCCGACACGCACGGGACCGTGGTCCACCTGGGCGAGCGCGAGTGCTCGCTGCAGCGCCGGCACCAGAAGGTGATCGAGGAGGCGCCCTCGCCGCTGCTGGACCCCGCCACGCGGGAGCGGATCGGGCAGGCCGCCTGCCGGGTGGCCCGCTCGGTCGGCTACGCCGGCGCCGGGACCGTGGAGTTCCTCGTGGCCGCGGACCGGCCGGAGGAGTTCTTCTTCATGGAGATGAACACCCGCCTGCAGGTCGAGCACCCGGTGACCGAGCTGGTCACCGGCGTGGACCTCGTGGAGCACCAGCTGCGCGTCGCCGCGGGGGAGCCCCTCGCCCTGGCCCAGCAGGACGTGGTGCTCACCGGCCACGCGGTGGAGGCGCGGGTCTACGCCGAGGACCCCGCGCGCGGCTTCCTGCCCACCGCCGGCACCGTGCTCGCGCTCGAGGAGCCCTCCGGCCCCGGGATCCGCGTGGACTCCTCCCTGGCCGCGGGCCTCACGGTGGGCTCCGACTACGACCCCATGCTGGCCAAGGTGATCGCCTGGGGCGAGGACCGCGAGCAGGCCCTGGACCGGCTGGACTCCGCCCTGGCGGACACCGTGGTGCTCGGGGTGGGCACCAACACCGAGTACCTGCGCGCCCTGCTCGCCGATCCCGCCGTGCGCGCCGGGGAGCTGGACACCACCCTCATCGAGCGGCGCCTGCCGGAGCTGGAGTTCGCCGCCCCGGACGAGACCCACTTCGCCGCCGCGGCCGCCTTCCTGCGGGCCCGGGCCGCCGCGCCCGGCGCCGCGCCCGGTCCAGGGCCTGGCTGCGGGCCCTGGGACCGCGCCGAGGGCTGGCGGCCCACCGGCCGGGCCCGGCCGGCGGTGGAGCTCGCCCACGGGCTGGAGCAGCCCCGCCGCACTGTCGTCGACGACGGCGTGCGCCTGGTGCCCCTGCCCGGCCGGGCGGCCGCGCACCTGCTGGAGGCCGGCGGGACCGCCCGCGTCGTCCACGTCGCGGCCGGGGAGGGCAGCGTCTGGGTGGGCGAGGACGGGTTCGCCGTCGAGCTCCACGTGCTGACCCGCGAGGAGCGGCTGGAGCGGGCGCTCGCGGCCCTGGAGCGCACGGCGGGGCCCGCCGCGCCCGAGCTGCACTCGCCCATGCCCGGCACCGTCGTCGCGGTCCCCGTCGCGGCGGGGGAGCGGGTCGCGGAGGGGCAGACCGTGGTGGTCGTCGAGGCCATGAAGATGGAGCACCGGCTGACCGCCCCCACCGCCGGAACCGTCGAGCTGTCCGTGCGGGCCGGAGCGCAGGTCGCCCTGCACCAGCTGCTCGCCCGCGTGGTGCCCGACGTCCCCGGCACCGCACCCGGCACCGGTCCGGCGGCGCCCGGGACCCCGCCGGCCACCGATCCGACCAGTCAGGAGCACAGCGCATGAACTTCGAGCTCGACGAGGAGTACCAGGACCTCTCCGACACCGTCCGGGAGTTCGCCGACGAGGTGATCGCCCCCGTCTCGGCCCGCTACGACCGGGACCACGCGTTCCCCTACGACATCGTGGCGCAAATGGGCGAGCTGGGCCTGTTCGGCCTGCCCTTCCCCGAGGAGTACGGCGGGATGGGCGGGGACTACTTCGCGCTGTGCCTGGCGCTCGAGCAGATCGCCCGGATCGACCAGTCCGTGGCCATCACCCTCGAGGCCGGGGTGTCGCTGGGTGCCATGCCGATCTTCCGCTTCGGCACCGAGGAGCAGAAGCAGCAGTGGCTGCCCGACCTCGCGACGGGCCGGGCGCTCGCCGGCTTCGGGCTCACCGAGCCGGAGGCCGGCTCGGACGCCGGCGGCACCCGCACCACCGCCAGGCGGGAGGACGGGCAGTGGGTGGTCGACGGCGCCAAGGAGTTCATCACCAACTCCGGCACGGACATCACCCGCCTGGTCAACGTCACCGCGGTCACCGGCACCACGCAGCTGCCGGACGGGCGGGTCAAGAAGGAGATCTCCACGATCATCGTCCCCACGGACACGCCCGGCTTCCGCGCCGAGAAGGCCTACGACAAGGTCGGCTGGAACGCCTCGGACACCCACCCGCTGTCCCTGCAGGACGTCCGGGTCCCGGAGGACCACCTCCTGGGCGAGGAGGGGCGCGGCTACGCCAACTTCCTGTCCATCCTCGACGAGGGGCGCATCGCCATCGCGGCCCTGGCCACCGGCGCGGCCCAGGGCTGCGTCGAGGAGTCGGTGCGCTACGCGGGCGAGCGCACCTCCTTCGGCCGGCCCATCGGGGGAAACCAGGCGATCTCCTTCAAGATCGCCCGCATGCAGGCCCGCGCGCACACGGCCCGGCTGGCCTACTACGACGCCGCGTCCCGGATGCTGGCCGGCCGGCCGTTCAAGACGCAGGCCGCGATCGCCAAGCTCGTGGCCGGGGAGGCCGCGATGGACAACGCCCGGGACGCCACCCAGGTCTTCGGCGGCTACGGGTTCATCAACGAGTCCCGGGTGGCCCGCCACTACCGCGACTCCAAGATCCTCGAGGTCGGCGAGGGCACCACCGAGGTGCAGCTCATGCTCGTCGCCCGCGAGCTGGGACTGTGAGGGGGCGGCCGTGAGCGCACCGCGAAAGGTGGTCCGCCAGCGCGGGCTGTGGTTCGAGGAGTTCGAGGAGGGCACCGTCTACGAGCACGCCCCGGGGCGCACGGTGACCGAGGCCGACAACGTCCTGTTCACCACCCTCACCATGAACACCCAGTCCCTGCACCTCGACGCCGCGTGGGCCAGGCGCCAGCCATTCGGGCAGCGCCTGGTGAACTCGATGTTCACGCTCTCCACCCTCGTGGGCGCCTCCGTGGCGCAGCTGACCCAGGGCACCATCGTCGCCAACCTCGGCTTCGAGGAGGTGCGGTTCCCGCACCCGCTGCACCACGGCGACACCCTGTACTCGTCCTCCGAGATCCTCGGCACCCGCCCGTCCTCCTCCCGGCCCGGGCAGGGGATCGTGCGCGTCAAGCACGTCGGGCGCAACCAGGACGGGCTGGTGGTCGCCGAGTGCACCCGCTCCGTGCTCATGTGGTCCCGCGACGCCGCCCCGCGGTGACCCCGGTGCCCGGGACCCCTCCCGTGCCCGCCGCGCCACCGCCCCACCACCCGTTCCGAAGGAGCCGCCCGTGACCGACGACCCCGCCCTCGGCCCCGCCCTGCTGTTCTGCCCGGCCGACCGTCCCGACCGCTACGCCAAGGCCTCCGCGCGGGCCGACACCGTGATCCTCGACCTCGAGGACGCCGTGGCCGGGCCGGACAAGCCCGCCGCCCGGGACGCCCTCGTGGCCACGCCCCTGGACCCCGCCCGCACCGTCGTGCGGATCAACGCCGAGGACACCGAGGACTTCGCCCACGACCTCGTCGCCCTGCGGCACACCGCGTACACCACCGTGATGCTGCCCAAGGCCGCCTCCGCCGAGCGGCTCGCCGTCGCCGCGGAGCTCGGCCTGGACCGGGTGATCGCGCTGTGCGAGACCGCCGAGGGAGTGGTGCACGCGGCCGGGATCGCCCGCGCCCCCAACGTGGTGGCGCTGATGTGGGGCGCCGAGGACCTGGTCGCCTCCCTGGGCGGCAGCTCGTCCCGCCGCCCGGACGGCGCCTACCGGGACGTCGCCCGGCACGCCCGCTCGGCAGTCCTGCTGGCCGCCGGCGCCGCCGGCAAGCCCGCCGTCGACGCCGTGCACGTCGACATCGCCGACCTCGACGGGCTGCGCGAGGAGGCCCTCGACGCCGCGGCCTCCGGCTTCGCCGCCACCGCCTGCATCCACCCCGGCCAGGTGGAGACCGTCCGCGCCGCCTACCGCCCCGCCGAGGAGGAGGTCGCCGCCGCCCGGGAGCTGCTCGCGGCCGCCCGGGACGCCCCCGGCGTCTTCACGTTCCGCGGGCGGATGGTCGACGAGCCCCTGCTCCGCCACGCCGAGCGCCTCGTGCGCCGCGCCGGCGGCTGAGCCCCCGTGCCCGAGTCCCGCCCACCCCGTCCGGAGGAGACCATGAACCGGCCCCTGACCATCGTCGTCCCCGTCAAGCACGTCCCCGAAGCCCAGGGCGAGCGCGTCCTCACCGGTGACCCGCCCGTGCTCGAGCGCGGCCCCGGGATCCTCTCCGAGCTCGACGAGTACGCGCTCGAGGCCGCCCTCCGGCTCGTCGAGGCCGCCGGCGGGGCGGAGGCCGGTCACCGGGTGCACGCCCTCACCGTCGGCCCGGCGGACGCAGCGGCCGCCCTCAAGCGCGCCCTCCAGCTGGGCGCCGACGCCGGCGTGCACGTGCTCGACGACGCCCTGGCCGGCTCGGACGCCTGGGCCACCGCCCGGGTGCTCGCCGCCGCGGTCGAGCGGATCGCCGAGGAGGAGTCCCGGCCGGTGGACCTCGTGCTCACCGGCATGGCCTCCACGGACGGGGAGACCTCCCTGGTCCCCGGTCAGCTGGCCGAGCGGCTCGGCCTGGCCCACGTCGGCTTCGCGAGCTCGCTGGCCCTCGCCGAGGACGGCGCCTCGCTCACCGCCACCCGGCACACCGGGGCCGAGGTCCTCGAGCTCGTCGCGCAGCTGCCGGCGCTCGTGGCCGTCACCGACCGGGCCAACACCCCGCGCTACCCGAACTTCAAGGCGATCGTGGCGGCCAAGAAGAAGCCCGTGCGCACGTGGTCGGCCGCCGAGCTCGGGCTCGGCCCGGGCGACGTGGGCCTCGCCGGCTCCCTCACGCGCGTGCTTGAGGCCGTGCCCCGCCCGCCGCGCACCGCCGGGGAGGTCGTGGTGGACGAGGGCGAGGGCGGGATCCGCCTCGCCGAGTTCCTCGTGGCCCAGAAGCTCGTCTGACCCCACCACGTCTGACACCCCACGTCTGACACCCCACGTCTCGCCCGATCACGTCTCGCCCGGGTGCCCGGGCAGGAGGAGGACCCTCATGACCACGACCCTGGTGGTGCTGGACACCACGGAGCGGCTGCGCCGCGGCGACCGGGAGCTGCTCGTGCTCGCGAGCTCCCTGGGCGAGGCGCACGCCGTGCTCCCGGCGGCCCCCGGGGACGGGCTGCTCGACGAGCTGGCCGGCCACGGTGCGGCCGCCGTGCACGTCCCCGCGGACGGCGCGGGCGACCGGCTGACCACCCCCGCCGTCGCGCTCGCGGCGGCGGCCGCCCGGACGAGCGGCGCCGGGGCGGTGCTGCTGCCCAACACCCCGGAGGCCAAGGACGTCGCCGCGCGCCTGGGCGTGCGGCTCGAGGCGGCGGTGATCACCGACGTGGTGGCCCTGGACACGGACCTGGTGGCGACCAAGTCCGTCCTCGCCGGCGGCTGGACCACCCGGTGCCGGGCCGTGAGCCCGGTGCTGGTCGCCACCGTCCGGCCCAACTCGGTGGAGCTCCCGGCCGAGCTCCCGGCCGGGGCGGACCGCCCGGCGGTGCACGTGCACGACGTCGACGACGCGGTCCCCGCCGCGCGCGTGGTCGGGCGCACCGAGCTGCCCGCCTCCGGGCGGCCGGCCCTGGGTGAGGCGCGCGTGGTCGTGGCCGGCGGCCGCGGCACGGGCGGGGACTTCGGCCCGCTCGAGGAGCTCGCGGACGTCCTCGGCGGCGCGATCGGCGCCTCCCGCGCCGCGGTGGACGCCGGGTGGATCGGCCCCGAGGCGCAGGTGGGGCAGACCGGCCGCACCGTCTCCCCGCAGCTCTACGTCTCGTGCGGGATCTCCGGGGCCGTGCAGCAGCGCGCGGGCATGCAGACCGCCCGGGTGATCGTGGCGGTCAACAAGGACGAGCAGGCGCCGGTCCTCGAGATCGCCGACCTCGGGATCGTGGGCGACCTCAGGAAGGTGCTGCCCCAGGCGGTCGAGCACCTGCGGTCGCTGCGCGGATAGCCGCCGCGGCCCGGCCCGAAGCGGCCCGACCCCGACCGGGCCGGGCCGGTGGCGGATCGGCCCGGTCGGCCGGCCGTGGCGGCGGCCCCGGGGCCGGGCTAGCTCAGAACCCGGAGGGGTTCCGGGGGGTGTAGACCTCCTCGAGGCGCCGGACCTCCTCGTCCGTCAGGTCCAGGTCGGCGGCGGCCGCGGCGTCGTCGATGTGCTGCTCGCGGGTCGCGCCCACGATCGGCGCCGTCACGGCGGGCCGGCCGGCGACCCACGCGAGGGCCACCTGGGCCATCGGCACGCCGCGCTCGTCGGCCACGGCAGCGACCGCGTCGACGATCGCCCGGTTCGCCGCCACGTCCTGCGTGTAGAGGCCCTGGCCGAACGCGTCGGTGCTCTCCCGGGTGCCGGAGCCGGCGGCGCCCCAGGGCCGGGTGAGCCGGCCGCGGGCGAGCGGGCTCCAGGGCAGCACGCCCACCCCGGTCGCCCGGCAGAACGGGTGCATCTCCCGCTCCTCCTCGCGCTCGAGCAGGTTGTACTGGTCCTGCATCGAGACGAACCTGGTCCAGCCGTGCAGCTCGGCGGTGTGCTGCAGCTGCGCGAACTGCCACGCCCACATGCTCGAGGCCCCGAGATAGCGGGCCTTGCCGGCCTTCACGACGTCGTGCAGGGCCTCCATGGTCTCCTCGACGGGCGTGCGGGGGTCGAACCGGTGGATCTGGTACAGGTCGACGTAGTCGGTCCCCAAGCGCTGCAGCGACGCGTCGATCTCGTGCATGATCGCCGCCCGGCTGAGGCCGCCGCCGTTGCGCGCGTCCCGCATCCGACCGTGGACCTTGGTGGCGATCTGGAGCTCCTCCCGCGGAGCGATCTCCCGGAGCAGCGTGCCGGTGATCTCCTCGCTGGAGCCCAGCGAGTACACGTTGGCCGTGTCGAACGTGGTGATCCCGGCCTCGTAGGCGCGGCGCACGAACGGGCGGGCCTCGTCGAGGCCCACGCTCCACGCGTGCGACCCCTTGGCCGGATCCCCGTAGCTCATCATGCCCAGCACCACGGCGCTCAGCTCCAGGCCGGAGCTCCCCAGACGGACGGTTCTCATGACGGTTCTCCTTCTGCACGGCGGACGATGGCGCGGCGGGCGACGGACGGTGGCACGGAGCCACGGCGAGGTCGCGGGCCCGCTCCCGATCCTAGGAGAGCGCGCCCCGACCGGCCGGACCGCGGGCTCAGCGCGCCACGGTCCGGTGCCCGGCGTCCAGCCGCCGGGTCCAGCCGCGCGCGTCCAGGTGCTCCAGCAGCGGGATCGCCACGCGCCGCGTGGTGCCCAGCGCCTGGCGCGCCTGGCTCGTGGTGAAGGGCTGCGGCAGCCGGGCGAGCTCGCGCATGGCCAGGGCGGGGGCCGTGGGGAGCAGCACGAGCCCCTCCCCGATCCGGAGCAGCCGCCCGGCGCGCTCGGCGGCGGCGAGCTCGCGGGCGCCCAGGCGCAGCGCCGTCAGGTCCTCGGCCTCCGGGGCGCGGAAGGGCTCGGCCGCGAGCCGGTGCTCCAGCCGGCGCACGGCCGGCTCGTGCGCGCCGAGGCCGCCCCGGTGCTGCGGGGAACGGATGTGGCCGCCCTCCTGCGCCAGGCCGGCACCGCGGACCACCGGGTCGACCAGGGCGGCGTCGGGCAGCGCGAGCAGGTCACGGGCGGCACCCCGGGACAGGCCCGCCGCCAGGGGGTCACGGGCGTGCAGCTCCTCCACGGCCGTGCGCAGCCGCTCCTGCCAGGCGTCGAGCACGGGAGCGTGCACCCACCAGCCGCCGGCCGCGCGCACCCCCGCGGGCGGGGCGGCGTCCGCGGCGGCCAGCAGGCCGAGCCGGTGCAGGCGCTCCGCAGGGACCGCGCCGCGGCGGGCCACCTCGGCGAGCACGTCCCCGCGGGCGTCCAGGCCGGTGAGGCGCGCGGCCCGGCGCGCCCGGTCGCCGCGCCGCCGCAGTGCGGGCGGGTCGGCGTCGAGGACCAGGGCGCCGCCGAGCACCGAGCGGCTGCCGGGATCGCGCAGCACCACGCGGTCCCCGAGGACGAGGGGCAGGGGGCGGTCGAGGGCCAGCCGGGCGTGGTCGTCGTCGAAGGGACTGAGCCGGGCCGGGACCGCCGCGGTGCCGGCGTGCACCACGAGCTGCTCGGCCAGGAGCGGGAACGCGGACCCGGTGGTGCGGCGGACGTCGAGGACGCCGGTGACCGGCCACGCGCCGGGGGTGACCAGGGCGTCGCCGCGGTGCACGTCGTCGGCCGGCACCCCGCGCAGGTTCACGGCCACCCGGGCGCACGGCTCCAGCGACGCGGCCGGCCGGTTGCGGCTGTGCAGCCCGCGCACCGCCACCGGCCGGGCCCCGCCCGCGCCGAGCAGCTCCAGCCGGTCGTCCTGCCGGAGGGTGCCCGCGGCCAGGGTGCCGGTCACCACCGTGCCGGACCCGGTGATCGTGAAGGAGCGGTCCACCCACAGCCGCAGCCGCCCGTCGGCAGGCGCGGGCGCCTGCGCCAGGACGTCGTCGAGCGCGGCGCGCAGCTCGTCCAGGCCCGTGCCCTCGAGGGCCGAGACGGTGACCGCGGGCGCGTCGCGCAGGCCCGTCCCGGCCAGCTCCGCCCGGACCTGCGCGAGCACCTCCTCGGCGCGCCCGGGCGCCCGGTCGGCGCGGGTGAGCACCACCACGCCGCGCTCGATGCCCAGGGCCGCGACCGCGTCGCGGTGGTCCCCGGACTGCGCCTGCCAGCCCTCGTCGACCGCGACGACGAAGCACACCACCGGGGCCGGGCCGAGCCCGGCGAGCATGTTGCCGAGGAAGCGCTCGTGGCCGGGGACGTCCACGAAGGCCACGTCCCGCCCGGAGGGCAGCGTGGTCCAGGCGTAGCCCAGGTCGATGGTCAGCCCGCGGCGGCGCTCCTCCTCCCACCGGTCGGGCTCCATGCCGGTGAGGGCCCGCACCAGGGTGCTCTTGCCGTGGTCGACGTGCCCGGCCGTGGCGACGACGTGCACGCTCACCGGGTTCCTCCGGTATCGCCGTCCGTCCCGTCCAGGGCGGTCAGGGCGGCGCGCACCGCGTCGAGCAGACGGTCGTCGTCGGACTCGGGCACGCAGCGCAGGTCGAGCAGGCAGGCGTGGTCGTGGACCCGGGGCAGCACGGCCGGGCGTCCGGCGCGCAGCGGCGCGGCCGCCGCCTCGGGCAGCCGGACCGCCCACCCCGGCAGCGGCACACCGGGAGCGCCGCCGCCGCCGACCCGGCC
>NZ_LDNX01000113.1:0-4577 GCF_001027955.1 Kocuria sp. SM24M-10
CCCCCGTGTGCCGGTGGCCCGGGGTGGGGGGTGGGGTGTGGGGTAAGTTGTCGGCGTATTAGTACCGGTCGGCTGCACACGTCGTTGGTTCGTGCTTCCACCTCCGGCCTATCAACCCAGTGGTCTCGCTGGGGGCCTCTCACCCTTGCGGGTCTGGAAATCTCATCTCGAAGCGAGCTTCCCGCTTAGATGCTTTCAGCGGTTATCTCTTCCGAACGTAGCGAAGCAGCGGTGCACCTGGCGGTACAACTGCCATACCAGAGGTTCGTCCGTCCCGGTCCTCTCGTACTAAGGACAGGTCTTCTCAAATTTCCTGCGCGCGCAGCGGATAGGGACCGAACTGTCTCACGACGTTCTGAACCCAGCTCGCGTACCGCTTTAATGGGCGAACAGCCCAACCCTTGGGACCAACTCCAGCCCCAGGATGCGACGAGCCGACATCGAGGTGCCAAACCATGCCGTCGATATGGACTCTTGGGCAAGATCAGCCTGTTATCCCCGAGGTACCTTTTATCCGTTGAGCGACGGCCATTCCACAATGTACCGCCGGATCACTAGTCCCGACTTTCGTCCCTGCTCGAGCTGTCGCTCTCACAGTCAAGCTCCCTTGTGCACTTACACTCGACACCTGATTGCCAACCAGGCTGAGGGAACCTTTGGGCGCCTCCGTTACTCTTTAGGAGGCAACCGCCCCAGTTAAACTACCCATCAGGCACTGTCCCTGACCCGGATCACGGGCCGAAGTTAGATGTCCAGAGTGACCAGAGTGGTATTTCAACGTTGACTCCACCGGCACTGGCGTGCCCGCTTCACCGTCTCCCACCTATCCTACACAAGCCACACCGAACACCAATACCAAACTATAGTAAAGGTCTCGGGGTCTTTCCGTCCTGCTGCGCGTAACGAGCATCTTTACTCGTATTGCAATTTCGCCGAGTTCATGGTTGAGACAGCGGGGAAGTCGTTACTCCATTCGTGCAGGTCGGAACTTACCCGACAAGGAATTTCGCTACCTTAGGATGGTTATAGTTACCACCGCCGTTTACTGGGGCTTAAATTCTCCGCTTCGCCGTGAGGCTAACGGGTCCTCTTAACCTTCCAGCACCGGGCAGGAGTCAGTCCGTATACCTCGTCTTGCGACTTCGCACGGACCTGTGTTTTTGATAAACAGTCGCTTCCCCCTGGTCTCTGCGGCCCTTACCCGCTCGCACCAGCTAGTGGTGTCCACGGTCCGGGCCCCCCTTCTCCCGAAGTTACGGGGGCATTTTGCCGAGTTCCTTAACCATGATTCTCTCGATCGCCTTAGTATTCTCTACCTGATCACCTGTGTCGGTTTGGGGTACGGGCGGCTGGAACCTCGCGTCGATGCTTTTCTCGGCAGCATAGGATCACCGAATCCCCCCACGGATGGGGGTCCCGTCACGTCTCAGGCACGTGATCCGCGGATTTGCCAACGGATCGCCCTACACGCTTAGACCGGGTCTACCATCGCCCGGCTCGGCTACCTTCCTGCGTCACACCTGTTAATACGCTTACCTCCCCGGTTCAGGTCCCACGCTCCCCGCCACCAGGCACCGGCTAGGCCGGCACCACGGTGCGGTTCGGGTGGTTAGTGTCCCCGGTTCGATAGGGGCGGTTCTTCGCCGGTACGGGAATATCAACCCGTTGTCCATCGACTACGCCTGTCGGCCTCGCCTTAGGTCCCGACTGACCCAGGGCAGATTAGCTTGACCCTGGAACCCTTGATCATCCGGCGGACGGGTTTCTCACCCGTCATTCGCTACTCATGCCTGCATTCTCACTCGTGTGGGCTCCACCACTGGGTCACCCCGCAGCTTCACTGCCCACACGACGCTCCCCTACCCATCGCACCACCTGAACCAGGCACAAGGCCCGGCTGGGTATCGTTGGTGCAATGCCACAACTTCGGCGGTGTACTTGAGCCCCGCTACATTGTCGGCGCGGAATCACTTGACCAGTGAGCTATTACGCACTCTTTCAAGGGTGGCTGCTTCTAAGCCAACCTCCTGGTTGTCTGAGCAACTCCACATCCTTTCCCACTTAGCACACGCTTAGGGGCCTTAGTTGGTGGTCTGGGCTGTTTCCCTCTCGACTATGAAGCTTATCCCCCACAGTCTCACTGCTACGCTCTCACTTACCGGCATTCGGAGTTTGGCTGACGTCAGTAACCTTGTAGGGCCCATCGGCCATCCAGTAGCTCTACCTCCGGCAAGAAACACGTAACGCTGCACCTAAATGCATTTCGGGGAGAACCAGCTATCACGAAGTTTGATTGGCCTTTCACCCCTACCCACAGCTCATCCCCTCCATTTTCAACTGAAGTGGGTTCGGTCCTCCACGCGCTCTTACACGCGCTTCAACCTGGCCATGGGTAGATCACTTCGCTTCGGGTCTAGATCACGCCACTCACTCGCCCTGTTCAGACTCGCTTTCGCTACGGATACCCCTCACGGGTTAACCTCGCGACGTAACACTAACTCGCAGGCTCATTCTTCAAAAGGCACGCCGTCACCTGTTAGGGCTCCGACGGATTGTAGGCACACGGTTTCAGGTACTATTTCACTCCCCTCCCGGGGTACTTTTCACCTTTCCCTCACGGTACTGGTCCGCTATCGGTCATCAGGTAGTATTTAGGCTTACCAGGTGGTCCTGGCAGATTCACACGGGATTTCTCGGGCCCCGTGCTACTTGGGTACGCGCACCGCGCGGCAGCAGCGATTTCGTCTACGGGACTCCCACCCTCTACGGCCCGGCACTCACACCGGTTCGACTATCGCCCTGCACTCACACGCCCGGGCCGGCAGACCCGGGACGACACGCCCCACGACCCCGATGATGCAACCCCTGCCGGGTCTCACACACCATCGGTTTGGCCTCTTCCGCGTTCGCTCGCCACTACTGACGGAATCACTGTTGTTTTCTCTTCCTGTGGGTACTGAGATGTTTCACTTCCCCACGTTCCCTCCACGCACCCTATGAATTCAGGTACGGGTCACCACGCATAACACGCGGCGGGGTTTCCCCATTCGGAGACCCTCGGATCACAGCTCGTTTATCAGCTCCCCGAGGCTTATCGCAGATTACCGCGTCCTTCATCGGCTCCTGATGCCAAGGCATCCACCGTGCGCCCTTAAAAACTTGCCACATGATCACAGAACACACCGACCAGCAACCACAACCAGCACCGCAGCACCAGCACCCCCACCCGAAGGCAGCAGCACCAGCGCCACAGACGCTCTCGCAGTTCCTGGCGGCGATCAATCACGAACACCCCGCACCACACCCCGACCCACCACCGAAGCAGCGACCCAGGGACACGGCACGGGCGTTCTTAAGATGCTCGCGTCCACTATACAGTTCTCAAACAACAACCCACACACCCCACACCCTGGTGTGCTCGGCGGACCCCGGACCCCCCGCAAGGGGACCAGCACCCGCCCACCACACCGGTGGAGCGCCGGGACGATTTCAGAGCCAACACACCCCCGCACCCCGCCACACCCGACCACCACCACCCCCCACGACAGGGGACGACAGCAGCACCGGCACCGACAGAGCACGAGGACCCTGTTGTCTCAGGACCCAACAGTGCGCCATGGACCACACCCCCACCGGCACGGACCCCACCGTTCCACCACCCCACCGCCCGGCACCCCCCGAAGAGGACACCAGCGCAGCAGCGCAGGTACTGAAGAAGAACCCGACCGGCACACGAGGCACGGCCGCTTGCTCGTTGACATTCCACCCATGAGCTCACCCCACCAGCACCACGAACGGGCACTCCAGCGGGGGCGACCACCACACGGTGGTCAACGGCTCCTTAGAAAGGAGGTGATCCAGCCGCACCTTCCGGTACGGCTACCTTGTTACGACTTAGTCCCAATCGCCAGTCCCACCTTCGACGGCTCCCTCCCACAAAGGGGTTAGGCCACCGGCTTCGGGTGTTACCAACTTTCGTGACTTGACGGGCGGTGTGTACAAGGCCCGGGAACGTATTCACCGCAGCGTTGCTGATCTGCGATTACTAGCGACTCCGACTTCATGAGGTCGAGTTGCAGACCTCAATCCGAACTGAGACCGGCTTTTTGGGATTAGCTCCACCTCACAGTATCGCAACCCTTTGTACCGGCCATTGTAGCATGCGTGAAGCCCAAGACATAAGGGGCATGATGATTTGACGTCATCCCCACCTTCCTCCGAGTTGACCCCGGCAGTCTCCTATGAGTCCCCACCATCACGTGCTGGCAACATAGAACGAGGGTTGCGCTCGTTGCGGGACTTAACCCAACATCTCACGACACGAGCTGACGACAACCATGCACCACCTGTCCACCGACCCCGAAGGGAAGCACTGTCTCCAGTGCGGTCCGGTGAATGTCAAGCCTTGGTAAGGTTCTTCGCGTTGCATCGAATTAATCCGCATGCTCCGCCGCTTGTGCGGGCCCCCGTCAATTCCTTTGAGTTTTAGCCTTGCGGCCGTACTCCCCAGGCGGGGCACTTAATGCGTTAGCTACGGCGCGGAGAACGTGGAATGTCCCCCACACCTAGTGCCCAAC
>NZ_LDNX01000114.1:0-18424 GCF_001027955.1 Kocuria sp. SM24M-10
CCAATCGACCTCAGGCATCGCCCTGGTCCGGAACCAGTTCTCGAGGTTGCGGCTTGACATAGGAGCATCTCGAAGCAACACCGCAGGAACGGTACGAGTTGATGCACGCGCAGAAGGCCAACTACGAGGTCGCTCGGATGGCCCGGTTGCTGGGGGTCTCCCGCTCCGGCTACTACGCCTGGGCGGCCCGGTGCGCGGCCGGCCCGGGCC
This sequence comes from Kocuria sp. SM24M-10, assembly GCF_001027955.1. NCBI lineage: Bacteria > Bacillati > Actinomycetota > Actinomycetes > Micrococcales > Micrococcaceae > Kocuria > Kocuria sp. SM24M-10. The sequence goes on from NZ_LDNX01000114.1 coordinate 211, forward strand.
CGCAGGCGCTCCGGCGGACCCGGATCGATGAGGCCGTGCGGGCCGCCCACGAGAACTCCGACGGGGTGGACGGGGCGCCGCGGATCACCGCTGCCCTGGCCCGGGCGGGGCTGGTGGTGGACTGCAAGACCGTGGCCGCCTCGATGCGCCGGCAGGGCCTGGAGTGCATCAGCCCGCGCAAGTGGGCCCCGGTGACCACCATCCCCGGCACCGCCACGCATGCGATCCCCGACCTGGTCGAGGGCACTTTCGACACCGGAGGCCTGGACGCGGTGTGGATCTCGGACATCACGTATCTGCGCACCGGTGAAGGGTGGCTGTACCTGTGCGTGGTCCGCGACGGGTGCTCACGACGGGTGCTGGGCTGGGCGATGGACACCGTGCAGACCACCGACCTGGTCGAACGCGCCGTGCGGATGGCCCACACCCTGCGCGCAGGCGTGCCGGACGGTGTGGTCTTCCACGCCGACCGCGGCTGTCAGTACACCTCGGCCCAGCTGCACCAGGTGTGCCAGCAGCTGGACGTTCGCCAGTCGATGGGCCGGACCGGGGTGTGCTGGGACAACGCGATGGCCGAGTCGTTCTGGTCCACGCTCAAGACCGAGTTCTACGACCGGCGCGCCTGGCCCACCCGGGCCGAAGCCCGCCGTGAGGTCGCCCGCTGGATCGAGGTGGTCTACAACCGCCGCCGGCTGCACTCCGCACTGGGCTACACCACCCCGGTCGAACACGAGAACACCCTGCGGGCCACCAGCACGCAGGCCACCGAACCGCGGCCCAAAGCCGCTTAGCACCGTGTCCACGATTTGCGGAGAACCCGGGTGAAGTTCCTCAGCAGTTGGTGCGGTGGGATCATGGGTTATGGCAAACCATCCTGCGGCCCCACTGCTGTTGCGGGAAGGCGATCGGGGGAGGCTTCTGCGGCTGGTGCGTTCCACCTCGGTGCGGGCGGGGCTGGCCCAGCGGGCCCAGATCGTGCTGCTGGCCGCTGAGGGTGTCTCCAACACCGAGATCGCGCAGAAGGTCGGCACGACCCGCAACACCGTGATCGCCTGGCGAGCCCGCTACGACGAGGCCGGCATCGCCGGGCTGGCCGACCACGGCCGGTCGGGCCGGCCCCGGCGGATCGACCACCGGGCGATCGTGGCGGCCACTTTGACCCCTCCGCCGAAGAAACTCGGGGTCACCCACTGGTCCTCCCGGCTGCTGGCGGGCAGGCTCGGGATCGATCACACCACGGTGGCCAAGGCCTGGCACGAGTACGGGGTTCACCCCTGGCGGGAAGGCACCTTCAAATTCTCCACCGACCCCGAACTGGTGGCCAAGGTCGTCGACGTGGTCGGCCTCTACCTCGCCCCGCCGGAGAACGCGATCGTGCTGTGCGTGGACGAGAAGTCCCAGATCCAAGCGCTCGAGCGCACGGCACCTGGACTGCCGATGCAACCCGGGAAGCCGGCGGCCCGCACCCACGACTACATCCGCCACGGGACCTCGACGCTGTTCACGGCCCTGGAGATCGCCACCGGCCACGTCACCGCCACCTGCAAGCCCCGGCACCGGCGCCAGGAGTTCCTGGCCTTCCTCAAGCAGGTCGCCCGGGCCTACCCGAGCCAGGAGCTGCACCTGGTGATGGACAACTACGCCGTGCACAAGACCGCCGAGGTCAAGGCCTGGCTGGCCGCCAACCCCAGGTTCCACGTGCATTTCACACCGACGTCTGCCTCGTGGTTGAACCTGGTGGAGGTGTGGTTCGGGATCATCGAACGCCAGGCTCTGCACCGGGCCGACGTCGCCTCGGTACCCGAGCTGAACCGGAAGATCAGAGCCTCCGTCACCGGGTGGAACGACCGCTGTCACCCGTTCGTGTGGACCAAGACCAGCACCGAGATCCTCAAGAAAGCCAACCGCCCAACCACTTCAATTACGGGCCACTAGATGAGTGATTCCAAGGGGTGTCGGTGGTCATAGGCGGTGAGGGATCTGCGGATGGCGAGCCCGAGATGGTCGTTGTGCCAGATCGCTGCAGTCAACGCCAGCAGGCGCTGGGCAATGCGGGTGCAGACCCCGCGCACGGTTCGTCCGCCGTGACGCTCCAGGTCCAGCTGGGCCTTCAGGGTGTTGTTGGCCGACTCGATCACCTGCCGCAAGGGTTTGAGGAACCGGGCCCCGTCGCGGGGCAATTCCCCGGCCCGAGGCGGGCGCAGCAGCTCGATCCCGGCCTGGGCCAGCGCGGTGTCGAAGTCCCGGCCGTAGTAGTTCTTGTCCCCGATCACCACCTGCCGGCTGCCGTGGGGACGGTGTAATCCCGGTGTGCCGGTAAGGATCTCCACCAGCACGGTGCGCTCATCAGCCTTGGCCCCGGTCACCGCCCATCCCACGGGCAGTCCGTGCACAGTAGCCACCAAGTGAAGGCGCAGCCCCCAGAAGTAGCGGGAGTGGGAAGCGCAGTACCCGTACTGCGCCCACCCGGCCAGGCCGGAGCGTCTGACCGTCTCCCGAGAGCGGGCGCATTCGACTGGGGTGGAGTCCACCACCCACAGGTTGTCCCCGGCGATGGTGGTGTCGGCGGCCAGGGCGGTGATCAGCCAGGCCATCGTGTCGACCAGGGCCCGGAGGCGTTTGTTGTAGCCGGGCTGGCGGGGCTGGTACGGGAACAGGTGACGCAAGTGCTGGTTGGCGTGGCGCAGCCAGCGGGCTTCGCTGGTGTAGCCCCCGAGGGCTTGGAGCACGGCCAGGGTGACCAGTTCCGGATCGGTGATCCGCGGGGCCAGACCTACCGATGGGCGGGCCGGGGCGTGGTCGGGATGGGCCTTCAGCAGGTCATCGGTCCTGACGTACAGTGCGGTGGCGAGGGTGTCCAGATCGGCGTCCACGAGGACCTCCAGGGTCGCGTTGGGTAGCAACGCCGATTCTGGGCACCCTCCGCCCATCCCGCCAGACCCTTACCCCCTGGAATCACTCATCTAGCAAGGCCAAAACGATCATTTCGGCGCCATCGATACCGAACACACGGAGTCCTTCCTCAAGCGGTGGATTTCGTCGGCGGAGGTGCCGGCGCCGACGGAGGTGACGGTGCTCTCCGTCCGGTGGGCCTCCCGGCGTCTCCGGCGCCGGTCCAGGGCGAGGCACAGGGCCACGGCCACGAAGATCAGCGCCAGCAGCGGCACGGCGAGGTAGAACATGGTCATCGGGTCCGGGTCCGGGGCGGCCATCGCGGAGATCACCATGACCAGGACCACGACGATGCGCCAGCTTCTGAGGACGGTGCGCCCCGAAAGCATCCCGAGCAGGTTCAGCCCCATCGGGAATACGGGGAGCACGAAGGCGATCCCGAAGGTGAGAATCAGCTGGAGGAAGAAGCGCAGGTAGACGTCGGCGGAGATGAAGTTGGTGCCGCCGACCGAGGTGAAGTTGGTGCCGCCGACCGAGGTGAAGGCGGTGAGCGCGTAGACGGCCGTGGGCAAGGTGAGCACCGCCACGGCGATCCCGCCGAGGAACAGGGGCACGGCCGTTGGCCAGGAAGCCCATCGCGGTCCGGCGCTCGTTGCGGTGCAGCGCCGGGGTCACGACCGCCCAGAGCTGGTAGAGCCACACCGGGCTGGCCAGCACCAGACCCAGGACGAGGGAGACCTCCACCATGATGTTGAAGGACGAGCCCACGGCCGAGTAGTTGATGGTGGCCTCGCGGCCCTCCGCCGCGGTGAGTCGCTGGAGGGGCTCGGTGATGTAGCCCATGAAGGGCTCGTAGAGCAGGAAGCCCCCGACCATGCCGAGGACCGTGGCCACGGCGGCCTTCGTCACACGGCTGCGCAGCTCCCGCAGGTGCTCGGCCAGGCCATCTGGGCCTGCGGATTCACCTTGCGCGAGGATCGGCGCTGCCTCGGGGCGCGGGACTCTGCGGGGACATGGAGACCTTCGGAACATCAGGGCCGGGTGGCACGGTGCGCTCGAACGGGACGCGTCAGGCCGGCGGGTTGCCGGTGCACTGCTTGGTGACGCCGCGGGTGTCCGGGCCGGGGGCCCGGTCCGGTGTCACGTCCTGGCCGTCGATGACAACGCCGGAGCCGTCGGCCTGGTCGTCCCTTCTCATCTCTTTGACCTCGGACTTGAAGATGCGCATCGACTGACCGAGGCTGCGGGCCATCCCCGGGAGCTTGGGGGCACCGAAGAGCAGTAGGATCATCAGCAGGATAATCAGGATCATGAAGGGGCTGTCGAAGAGCCTACCCATTGAACATTCCTTTCCGTTCAGCCCGGCGGAGGTCGCTGATCCGTTGCGGCTAGCCCATGCGGTCCTTGCGCTCGATGCGGCGTCTCAGACGGGCGGTTTTTCGTTGGTCGGAGCCGTTCCGGTACTCAGCCAGGGCCTCGCCCACAGGCGTGAACGCAGCCGGCTCCGAGGCCCAGAGGATGGGGCGGTGCACGCCAACCAACGTGGCTGGGATGGGCACCTGCGCGGTTAACTGCCTTGACGTCTAGGCATGTCTTTGAAGTGCATCGCGATGTCGTCGCTGGTGGTCAACCACACGTCAGGCTGGCCTGCGATGAACTCGAGCGCGAGGTCCAGGTACTTGTGCCTAAAGGGCTGGTTGATGATGAAGGGGTGAAGCGGCAAAGACATCACCCGCCCACTCTTTCCCGCGTCCGCGCAAAGTTGCTCGTACTGATCCTTCACGATCTGCAGAAAATCGGGGCCGCTGAGATTTCTGTTCGAGAAAAGGGTGACGTCATTGACCTCAATCGAGTAGGGGACGCTCATCATACCGGCGACGTTGAGGTGGAAAGGCTGGTCGTCTGCACACCAGTCGAGAACGTAGCTCAGACCGAGTTCGGCGATTATCTCGGGAGTGTTTCCCGTCTCCGTCAGCGCGGGCCCCAGCCAGCCTTTGGGCCTAGAGCCCGTGTGAGACTCGATGGTGCAGACCACGTCTTCCAAATAGTCAACCTCTTCCTCCCGGGACATTCCTGCCTGGAAGGTCGAGTTGTCGCGCCCGTGGGCGACCCACACCCAGTCCCGATCCAGGCCAGCCTGAACGACTTGCGGGTAGTGCTTGCATACCTCCGCGTTCACCAGAGCGCTGGCCCGGATGCCGTGCCTGTCCAGTGAGTTGATCATCCGCCAGAGCCCCACGCGTAGTCCATAATCGCGCCACCCGTAATTGAGTGGATCAGGGTGGAGTCCCGCCGTGCCCCCGAAGATCGACGTCGAGGGTTTGTCGATCTGGTAGTGCTCGAGATTCAAGCCCAGGTAAAAGGCCACCTTCTTGCCCTCGGGCCAGTAGAAGGGGGCCCGGTCAATGATCGGACTGTAGTCGTAGAGCTTGTTGTCCATCGGATACATCAATCCTTCAGTCAGACGGCACGAGCCCTCCGGCAACTCAGCATGAACGACTAGCGCGCCTGGGCGTTGCGCGGCCCCCTCGCGTGATAGGAGTGATCCTAGTCACATCTGGAGAGCAGAGGAAGAGTCTGGACAGCAGTAAAGTGACGTGGTTCACTGACTGGGGTATGCGCCACACACGACGAGGGAGAACCGCATGACCACCATCTTTCGCCCCATGGGACGTCGAGGCTTTTTAAAGCTCTCAGCCGCGGCAGGAGGTGTTGTCGCATTGGGTTCCACGACGGCGTGCGGGCAGGGCGGAGGAGGCGGAGGCGGGGGTTACTCCGGGGACGTCGCTGTCACCGGTCTCGCCAGCCTCATCCACTCCGCCCCGTTCTTCATCGCCCAGTCGGAGGGCTTCTACGAGGAAGAGGGTCTGGATCTAGAGCACGTCCAGTTCCCCGGTGGACTGGACACGGTGCGCGGCATCGAATCGGGCATCGGGTTCGGCACATCCTCAACCCTGCCGGTCTTCATCGCTGCGGAAAGCGGTATGGATGTTCGAATCTTCGGCAACGTCTACACCGCCGCATCCGTCGACTTCATCGCTCTTCCGGATTCTCCGATAAACGCCATCGAGGACGTGAGAGGCAGGACGGTCGCTGTCAGCACGCCGGGGTCGAACTCCTCGTACTTTGCCGAGCGAACTCTGCGCGAAGCAGGACTGACGCCAGGCACGGACGTTCAGCTGGTCAGTGTCGGTTCGGCCGCCGATTCGTGGACCGCAGTTTCCCAGGGAGTCGTCGACGTGGCGTGGACCGCCTCGCCGCTGTCCGAGAGGATTTCTAGCGAAAGCGGCGGCAAAGTCATTTGGCGGTCCAGGGACTACGTCACCGACTGGTCCGACACCTGCCTGGTCGCGACAGGAGCCTTCATGGACGAGAATGCCGACGCCCTCCGGGGATGGGGCAGGGCCCTGCAGCGGGCGATGGACATGATTTCCAACGACGTGGAGGGGGCCGCCGAAGTGTACGCCAGGGCCATTGAGTACGAACCGGAGGTCGCTCTCGAGGCGCTGAGAAACTCCCAGGAATTCTTCAGTCTCGACTTCACTGACGCGCAGCTCGAAGCGGTCGTCGAAGCCGGTATGGAACAGGACCAGATCACCCAGGAGCCGGACATGGATTCCGTCGTTGTACGGGATTTCCTGTCATGAGCGCGGCATCCACCCAGCCGGCGACCGCGCAGGAACACGACGTCGTCTTCGACAACATCGGCATGACCTTCCAGAGCGCGACCGGGGTGACGCAGGCCGTCGCGAACGTGAGCGGTGCCATCCCCGAGCACAAGTTCGTTTCCGTGATCGGTCCCAGTGGTTGCGGAAAGAGCACTCTTTTGGACATGGTCGGCGGCCTGCTTAGACCGACCCAGGGATCGGTGAGCATCGACGGCGAGACCGTGACGGGCCCGCGACGCGACACCGCGATGGTCTTCCAGGAGGACTCGACACTGCATTGGCGCAGCGTCCTGGACAACGTGGCGTTCGGGCTCGAGGTCAAGGGGATGCCCAAGGCGGAGCGCTTCGACAGAGCCCGCGCCATGATCGAGCTCGTCGGGCTGCAACAGTTCGAGAACCATCGCCCGGGGCAGCTCTCCGGAGGCATGAAGCAGCGGGTGGCCATCGCCCGAGCGCTGGCCATGGAGCCACGGGTTCTGCTGATGGACGAGCCGTTCGGAGCGCTCGACCAGCAGACTCGGCAGTTCGTCGGCCGGGAACTGCTCAACATTTGGGAGAAGACGCGCAACCGCGTTCTGTTCATCACCCACGACATCCAGGAGGCGGTCTACCTCTCGGACGAGGTCTGGGTCATGTCCGCCAGACCGTCGGTGGTCAAGGAGGTCGTCAAGATCGACCTTCCCCGCCCTCGGCCTGCTGGGACCCATGCCTTGCCGCGGTTCCGGGAGCTCGAGGATCATTTGTGGGAACTGGTCAAGGTCGAAGCGGAGAAGACCTTGGGCCCAGGAGCGCAGTCGGCGTGACGGTCACAGAAAAGAAGCCCTCACCGCAGCTCAGGACAGATCCTCTGTGGCGCCGGCCCCGGGTCGTGCGCTGGTGCATCGTCGTCGGACTCGTCGTCGTCTTGGAAGCCACGACCAGGTTCGGGCTCATCGAGCGCAGCCTTATGGTGCCGCCGACGGAGATCGTCGAACGTCTGGCATCGATCGTCCCGACCGGCGAGTTCGGTGCGGACGCCGCACGCACACTGACGACCATCCTGGCGGCCTTCGCCGTCGGACTCGTCGGAGGAATACCGCTGGGCGTGCTCCTGTGGCGACTTCCCGGCGTGGGACGCGTGCTGGAGCCCTTCCTCGTCACGGGATACGCGATGCCGACCCTGCTGTTCTACCCCGTCCTGCTGGCGATCATGGGCCTGAACGCAGGACCCATCATCGTCATTGCGGCGACCATGTCGCTCATTCCCATAGCGCTCACCACGATGGTTGCCCTGGGCTCGATCAAACCGATCCTGCACAAGCTCGCGAAATCGGTGAACGCCTCTTCCTCGCAGTACTACCTGAAGGTCCTGCTCCCCGCCGCGACCCCTCTGGTCTTCCCCGGCGTGAAACTCGGATTCATCTACGCCGTGATCGGCACGATCGCCATGGAGTTCATCCTTGCGGCACAGGGCATCGGATTCCGCGCCGGCTTCTACTACCGCGAGCTGAACACCGCGGACATGTGGGCCTACATCACCGTCGTGGTCGTGCTCAGCGTGATCGTCAACGGCATTCTCACGTGGTCGGAGAAGCGGATCAGAAAGGACATGCTATGAGCACGGACGTGAGCGCTCCTGCAGCACCCAAGATCGCCGCATCCTCCGAAGCCCGGGCGACGACGACCATTAAGGACAATCTGTGGCGCGTCGCGGTGGTCCTCGCGCTCATTGCCATCTGGGCTGGGCTGTCCGTCCTCTCGAACCTGGTTTCGTCCCCCGCGGCCTCCTTCGCTGCCCTCGCTGAGCTCTTCGCCAACGGATCTATTTACCGGCATCTGAGCACCACGCTGGAGGCAGTGGCCATCGGCTTCCTCATCGCAGCAGCCATCGGCTTCCCACTGGGCTACGCCATCGGCAGAAGCAAGTTTCTGGGCGCCGTCTTCGACCCTATCGTCGCGGGGGCCTTCGCCATCCCGCGCATCGTCTTCTTCCCCGTGCTCCTGCAGATTTTCGGGGTGGGGGTCGGCGCCCAGTCGGCGATGGCCGCCCTCGCGGCGGTGTTCCCGATCATTGTGTCCACGACCGCCGGTGTCCGTGCCATTAACCCTCTCCTGCCGAAGCTCGCGCGGTCGCTGAGTCTGAACCCGTTGCAGACGGTCACCAAGATTTATGTACCCGCGATGGCTCCGTCGCTGATGGTGGGCATCCGGATCGGCTTCAGCATCGCGTTCATCAACGTCATCATCGCCGAATTTTTCGCGGCACGCGCAGGTCTCGGTCTGCTCGCCCTGCGCGCCTACGGCCGGCTGGACCTGCCGTCCATGTACGGAATCATCGTGCTCCTCGCAGCCATAGCTTTGATCGGCAACATGGTGCTCTGGGCAGTTGAACGCAGACTCAGCAAGAAGTCCTGAACATGGGTCATAGATCACCCACGACCGTCCGAACGAGCCACAGAGAGGCACACCATGTCCCACAGCGCTGCGGTGGATGAGTACGAACGTCTTCGAGCAGATTTCAAGACCAAAGGCCTGGGAGGCCGGACCGGATTCGGACAGCGCCCGGTGCTGCTAGTCATCGACCTAATCCGGGGGTTCACCGACACGAGATCCCCCCTGGCCGGCGAGCTCGATTCTCAGCTGAGGGCCACCCAACAGCTACTCGCGGACGCGCGGGACGCCGACGTGCCCGTGATCTTCTCGACGGTCGCTTACGACTCCGACCTCCAGGAGGCCGGCAAATGGATCCGCAAGATCCCCTCCAACAGCTGGCTGGTGGAAGGGAGCGAGTGGGTGGAGCTGGACGAACGGCTCGGTCGCCGCGAGAACGAGATGCTGTTGGTCAAGAAGTATGCATCCTGCTTCTTCGGCACCGACCTGGCGGCCCGGCTGATCTCGCGGGGCGTGGACACTGTGATACTCGTCGGCTGCACCACCAGCGGCTGCATCCGCGCCACGACCGTGGACGCCTGTTCCTATGGGTTTCACACGGTTGTCGTGGAGGAGGGCGTCGGGGACAGGGCCGAGCTGCCGCACCTTGCCAGTCTCTTCGACATCGACAACAAGTACGGTGACGTCGTGAGCCTGGAGGACGCCAGCGCCTACCTCCAGCATGTCCGCGACTAAAAATGATGGGGGTAGGCCCCCACCCGCTGGGGGAGCCAATGGGACGCCCGGCCGAACAAGCTGCCACCACGGGGAACCACATGCCCTCCGTCGGCCGTGACAAGGTGCTAAGTGCGCTGGCCATCGTCCTGTTCGGCGTCGCGCTGGGCATCCTGTCCGTCGTCGTCCCTTTGCTAGGAGTGCATGCGGGTTACAGCGTCAGCGAGATCGGTCTGCTGGTGGCTGTGGCTGCCGTCGCGCAGCTCGTCACACGCCTCTGCATGGGCACGCTCATGCGCAAGATCCCGGACAGATCGTTCCTTGTAGCTTCCGGGCTGATGATTGCAGTTTCGTGCGCACTCCTGGCGGTCTCGCCCGCGTTCATGATCTTCGTGGCAGCCCAGTTGATGCAGGGAGCAGCCCGGGCTTTCTTCTGGACCAGCAGCCAGACTCACGCCGTCCGCACCTCGGCCTCAGCAGTCAACGGGCTGCGAGACGTCAATCTGGCGGCTGGTGTCGGCGCACTTCTCGGGCCTGCGGTGGCCGGCTACCTCTGGGAGGTCTCGGTGCAGCTTCCGCTGGCGCTGGGCGCCGTTGCGGGGTCCATGGCCGTCCTCCCGGCGGCCATGCTGATCAGGTTTCCTCCGTTCGCACCCAGGCCTGTTGCTCGCAGAAACCAGGAGAAGCATCTGTGGCGACGCTCCGGTGTCAATGTAGCCTGTTGGATGAACGCTGCGGCAGGCGCATGGAAGAGTCTTCTGGACTCCTACGTTCCGCTCGCCCTGTCCCTGGCAGGGCAGTCGGCTGCAGTCATCGGCATCCTGCTGTCAATTGCCAACACCACCGTCCTTGCTGGCAGCGCCCTCGGCGGTTGGATACGCAGACAGGGCATCAGGGCATCTCTGATTACCGGAGTCTTCGCGACAGGACTCGGTGTGGCCGCAACGGGACCGTTCGCCGGGTTGACGGCCCTCGTAGCCGTCTCCCTAGCCGTCTCCGGCATCGGCGCCGGGATCCTGCAGACCGTCGGCCCGGCCATCGCGGCCGAAAAGGTGCATCCAGAGGAACGCGGGGACGCACTGGCGCTCACGGGCACCTTCCGGGCCACAGCGCTCATGCTCACACCAGTGGGTATGGCAGGAGTGATCGCCCTTGCACCCGTGACGGCCGCACTGCTGGCCGCGGGCCTGCTCATCACCGTCCCGGCGGCCACCACCTGGAGGTCGAACAAGGGCGTCACCTGAGCGACACAGATTCCGACCCCCGACCGCTCGCATTCAGGACCGAAACGCCAAACATTTCGACGAAAGGTTGTTCATGACAACGGAAACTCACCCAATCAACGAGCCCGCGGCGGCCCCGCGGCTGGACCTGCTGCACGGGCACCGCATTCCGCATCTGGGACTGGGCACCTGGCCGCTCGTGGGCGAGGAGTGCGAAGCGGCCGTCCGCTATGCCGTTCGAAGCGGATACCGGCTCGTCGACACCGCGTTCCAGTACCGCAACGAAGATGCCGTGGGACGAGGTCTCCGAACAGCGGACGTCCCCCGGGAGGAGCTGTTCGTCTCCAGCAAATTCAACAAAGAGTCCCACAGCGTCGACGGCGTCCAGCGGGCTTACGACCACAGCCTCCAGGCCCTCGGCCTCGACTACCTCGACATGTTCATGTGTCACTGGCCGGTGCCTGCTCAGGGCCGTTACGTCGAAGCGTGGAAGGGCCTCGTCAAGCTCCTCGAGGAGGGACGTGTCAAGGCGATCGGCGTCTCCAACTTCAAGCCAGCACACCTGGAGAAGATTATCGCCGCGACAGGCGTGGTTCCCGACGTCAATCAGATCCAGCTCAGCCCCGACCTCGCACGCCTGCCGCCGCGGGCCGTCCACCAGAGTCTGGGAGTTGTCACGGAAGCGTGGAGTCCCATCGGCCGCGAATCGGGCTTGCGCGACCACCCGATCGTGGTGGAGATCGCGCGCAGAACGGGACGGACGCCGGCGCAGGTCCTCCTCCGGTGGCACGTGCAGCAGGGAATCGTCCCAATCCCTCAGGCTGCCAAGCCCGAATGGTTGATCGAGAACATCTCGGTGTTCGACTTCTGCCTGACACCCGGAGACATGGAGGCCATGGCAGGACTGGACCGCGGTGAACACGCCGCCCGTGATTCGGACGCCCCCGAGAACGGCCACTGACTCCCGAGCCATGCTGCCGCTCGCCAGTGGGCAAAACCGACTCGGGGGTTGACGTGCATCACAAAATACGGAATTCTCTTTTCTACAGAGTCTATCTCTGCTCTCCAGACTTACCGCTCAGATGAAGGAGCACTCCCATGACTGATCACCACGGCGTCCTGGAGGACGTCCGACGCGGAATGATCCCCGCGCACATCTACAACGACAAGGAGATCTTCGAGCTCGAGAAGGAGCGGCTCTTCAGCCGCACCTGGATGTTCGTCGCCCACGAGTCCGAGGTCCCCGAGGCCGGCGACTACGTGGTTCGCCGGATCCTCGAAGACTCGTTCATCATCTCCCGGGACGAAAAGGGCCAGGTCCGCGCCCTGTTCAACATGTGCCTCCACCGCGGTATGCAGGTCTGTCGGGCAGAGATGGGCAACGCCTCCCACTTTCGGTGCCCGTATCACGGCTGGTCATACCGCAACGACGGACGTATCGTCGGCCTGCCCTTCCACAAGGAGGCCTACGGCGGGGAGGAAGGCTTCAAGAAGAAGGGCCAGACCCTGCTGCCCGCTCCCTCGCTGGCCACGTACAACGGACTGATCTTCATCAATATGGACCCGGACGCCGAGCCCCTCGAGGACTTCCTGGGAGACTTCAAGTTCTACCTGGACTACTACACGAAGCAGAGCGCCGACGGTATCGAGCTGCGCGGGCCGCAGCGCTGGCGGGTCAAGGCCAACTGGAAGATCGGCGCTGAGAACTTCGCCGGGGACATGTACCACACACCCCAGACCCACACCTCCGTGGTGGAGATCGGCCTCTTCCGCGAGCCCAAGGCCGAGAAGCGCAAGGACGGCACCACCTACTGGGCAGGTAGCGGCGGCGGCACGACGTACAAGCTGCCCGAAGGCAGTCTGGAGGATCGCCTGCGCTACGTGGGTTACCCGGATGAGATGATCGCTCGAATGAAGGAGCAGTGGACTCAACAGCAGCTCGACGTCGTCGGCAAGGACGGGTTCATGGTCTCGGCCGCATCGGTGTTCCCGAACATGAGCTTCGTCCACAACTGGCCGAGGGTCGAGGAGGGCTCCGATGAGGTGCTTCCCTTCATCTCCATCCGCATGTGGCAGCCGGTCAGTGAGAACGAGACCGAGATCCTCTCGTGGTTCGCCGTCGATAAGAACGCGCCGGAGGAGTTCAAGGCGCTCTCCTACAAGGCGTACCTCATGTGCTTCGGCAGCGGTGGCATGTTCGAGCAGGATGACGTCGAGAACTGGGTGTCCCTGACTAACACCGCCGCCGGGTCCATGGCACGGCGGTTGCTGCTCAACAGCCGGATGGGCATGCTCGAGAACGGTCAGAACGTCGTTGAGGCACTGTCCCCCGATGAATATTCGGGGCCCGGCTCCACCCGTATCGGGTACAGCGAATACAACCAGCGAGAGCTGCTGCTCCGGTGGGCAGAGCACCTCGAGCGGCCGGCAGAAGCCGCCGCACAGGTGCAGGTTGGCTCGGATCCCGTGCAGGCCTCCCCTGCCGCGGGATCGGGACCGGCTCGTCCCGCCAGCGGTAGCGCCGAGACCGTGCCCGCATCGACCCTTCACGAGGAGGCCTGACCATGAGCGTTGGAGCAGCACACGAGAACGAGAACATGACGCTGTCCGAGCAGTCGACATTGGGAGCCCACGCTCCCCGAACACAACGGATGGGGCAGAGCCTTCTGTTCAACGACGACCTCCACCTGGAGGCGCACCGGTGGTTGGTTGACGAGGCGTACCTGCTGGACGCGCAGGACTACGACGAGTGGCTCGCCCGGATCGCCGACGACGTGCATTACCTCATGCCGGTCCGCGTCACGACCGCACTGGGTGCCGGATACACCACTTCACCCGGCATGGCGCACTGGGACGAGAACAAGTACTCGCTCAGCCGCCGGGTGGCGCGCTTCGCTACGGAGCACGCGTGGACCGAGGACCCGCCGTCACGGCTGCGCCACTACATCACCAACGTGCGCACCTTCCGGACCCCGAACCCGGACGAAATCATCGTGGACTCGGCGGTCCTGCTGTTCCGTAGCAGAGGCGATGTCGGGGAGGCCGCCACCGTGTCCGCGGGACGAGAGGACCTCCTCCGTCGGACCGGGGCCGGGTGGGAACTCGCCCGGCGCACCATCATGGTCGACGAGTCGGTCATCCGCATGCAAAACCTGGCGATCTTCCTGTGAAACTGGAATGGGAAGGCGAAGAGGAAGATCGCCTCGCGGCCATTCGGGCCGCCGAGGAACGTCGCCGGCTGGAGCAGCACGTCACTGGTGAACCGATCGTGATCGCCAACGAGTTCTCCGAGGTTCAGGTCACCCGCATCGAGACCCGCAACGGCTCACGGCTGTTGATCAAGTCCCCACGCTCAGGCCAGTGGGTCACGTTATGTCCCCTGGAGCTGGAGTCCCTGACCTGGCAGGCCCCTGCCACGTTCTCGGCCATGATCGGCCACCCCTTCGGGCCGCTCGTGGCCGAAGAAGAATAGACACCCTCAATCACCAGAGCACCACCGCCTCACGAAGGAATGTGACCATGCCTGTAGTCAAAGCTGACCTCGAAGCCTGTCAGGGGTATGCAAACTGCATCGTCGGAGCCTCTGACTATTTCGACCTGGACGACGACGGGGTCGTCGTGCTGCTCAAGACCGAAGTCCCCGAGGCCGACCGAGCCCGCGTCACCGAGGCTGCGCGAAGCTGCCCCGTCTCCGCTCTCAAGGTGGAGGAAGCATGAGCGCGGGCACCGTCGTCATCGTCGGGTCCTCCATCGCAGGGGTGCGCACCGCGCAGTCGCTCCGCCTGGAAGGATTTGAAGGCGAGATCATCCTCGTCGGGGAGGAAACGGAACTTCCCTACGACAAGCCGCCGCTGTCCAAGTCCGTCCTGGCGGGCACCGCCGACGAGGACTCGATCCGTCTGCTGACCCAGGAGCAGGCCGATGCCGACGGCATCCGCCTTCTGCTGGGACACCGCGCCGTCGGCCTGGACATCGCCGAGAACATGCTGGAGCTGGAGGGGCACGAGCCCCTCCACTACGACCAGCTGGTCGTCGCCACGGGAGCTGCTCCACGTCCCTCGCCCTGGGGCCAGCCTCCGGGGATCCACCTGCTGCGCACGCTCGAGGACGCCCGTGAACTGCGCGGGGACCTCCTCCGGGGCGGGGCACTCGTCGTCATCGGCGCGGGGTTCATCGGCGCCGAAGCCGCAGCCACCGCCCGTTCCCTGGGACTCGATGTCACAGTCATCGACCCGGTTCCCGTGCCCATGAGCCGCATCTTCAATCCTGAGATCGGCCACTGGTTCGGCGATCTACACCGGGAGAACGGTGTTAGCACCATGTTCGGCGTCGGCGTGGAATCCATCGAGGGCGAGGAGGGCAACTTCACCGTCCACCTGACCAACGGCAAGAGCGTGCCGGCGGCGACTGTGCTAGTCGGCATCGGGGTCATCCCCAACGACTCCTGGCTTAGTGCCTCCGGCCTGCTCGTGGACAACGGGGTCGTGCTCAACGAGTATTGCCAGGCCGTCGACGCGGCGAACGTGTACGCCGTCGGAGACGTGGCCCGGTGGCGCCACCAGAAGCACGGCGAGGACGTCCGGATCGAGCACTGGACCAACGCGGTCGAGCAGGCCGCGTGCGTGGCCCACAACATCACGCATCCGGATCAGCCGCGTGCCTACACTCCTATCGAGTACGTGTGGAGCGATCAGCACGACTGGAAGATCCAGGTCGTGGGACGCGTCGGGGGCAATGTCGACCATGTCATCATCGGGCATCCCCAGGTCCACGGCAGATTCGTGGCCCTGTACACCACGGATGGCACGACTCTTCGAGGCGCAGCAATCGTGAACTGGCCCAAGGCCCTCCTCGCCTGCCGGATCGGCATGGCCAAGGGCATCACTGTGCAGGAGCTGCGCGACAAGCTCGAACCCCAGCTTCAGCCCCAGCCGACGGGAGCATCATGACCTCGGCAGACCCGTCGCCCCAGGACCACGGGCCCGAGCGGGAAGCCATCGCCGGCGCCTGCCGGGTTCTGGCACACCGGGGCCTGGCCGACGGCATCCTCGGGCACATCAGCCTCCGGATCACCCAGGACACCCTGCTGGTACGGTGCCGGGGCCCCCGCGAGCGAGGCCTCGCCTACACCCGAGCTGAGGATATCCGCCTGGTGGACCTCGACGGGAACCCCGCAGCCGACGGTGAACTGGGCGGCGGCTACACGGTCCCCAACGAACTGCCGTTGCACACCGAGCTCTTCCGACGCCGTACCGACCTCCGGGCCGTGGTCCACGCTCATCCTCCGCGAGTGGTCGCCGCGGATCTCGCGGGACTGGCCGTTCGCCCCATCGTGGGAGCGTACGACATCCCCGGAACCCGCCTCGCGGCCGACGGGGTGCCTGTCTATCCCCGTGGAGTTCTGATTCGTAACCGGGGGCTCGCGGCCGAAATGGTTGATGCCATGGGAACAAGACCAGTCGTGGTGCTCCGTGGGCACGGCCTGACGAGTGCAGCTGAGACTGTCGAACGAGCGGTGCTGCAAGCGATCAGCGTGGATTCTTTGGCGGGCCTGGCCCTGAAGGTGGCGTCTGCGGGCGGAGAACTCGTCGACCTACCCGAGACGGACATGGCCGAGCTCCCCGACCTCGGCGGAGCGTTCAACACCGGGACCGCTTGGAGGCACGAACTGGCACGTCTCGGTGAGCGGCGTTGAAAGCCGCCACCCCTGTCAGGCCGCGAATGCCACCGCCGCTCAGTACGATGAAGTCCATGCCCCCATTAGAGCAGAAGGACACGTCCCGGTACCGCCCTCCCCCGCAGTACCCCATAGAGTCCGTTGACAACGCACTGCGGCTATTGCTGCTGTTCGAGACCCGCCCGAGCATCCGGCTCACGGACGCAAGCAAGTACTTGGGCGTGGCCTCGTCCACGGCCCATCGCCTCCTGGGAATGCTCCTTTATCGCGGCTTCGTCCGACAGAATCCTCAGACCAAGGCGTACGAGCCCGGACAGGCACTCAGCTCCATCGCCTTCGCCATCCGCCGCCATGTCGACATCGGCACCCTGATTCGCCCCATGATGGAACAGCTTTTCGAGGCCACCGGCGAAACAGTGCATTTTGCCGAGCTCGAGGGGTCGAACGCACACTTCCTAGAGGCGATCGAAAGTCAACGTGCCGTTCGCGTCGCGTCACGTCGCGGAGCCACCCTTCCGGCTAACTGCACCGCGACGGGCAAGGCGATGCTGAGCCTACTCACGAAGGATCAGCTCCACGCACTTTACCCGCAGGAGAAACTTTCGGGCCTCACCAAGAGCTCCATCACTTCTCGGGCGGATTTGGAGCGTGCGCTTGACCTGATCCGGGACACTGGCTATGCCACGAGTCGTGAAGAAAGTGAAGACGGCGTCATGTCGGTGGCTGTGCCCGTCGTCAGTCCGGACGGCAAATGCTATGGCATCAATGTGTCGGTTCCCGCTCACCGCATGACTGAACAGCTGCGCAATGAACTCGGCGCCATGCTCCAGGCCACGGCCAGAGAGATCCAGAGTCTGCTCGTGTAGCGCTCCAACATGGCGGGCGGCAGACCACTTTTCGTCCGGGAGAACACGTATGAAAACAGGGAACACGGAGCCCGAGCCTGAAGCTCTCAGGAACTGACCACACGCCAGCTGGATCTAAGGTTCCGCCGCATGCGTCAGGTGGGACCGCTCCGGGTTCCCTTGGCTCTGAACCTGCCCCACGGTTCGCTTACGTCCTGAGGTCTAAAGATCAGGCGGTGATGGATGGTGGTTCGTAGCGTAGTTCGTGGGTGACCGGGGACTCGTAGTTCAACTGTGAGTGACGCCGTCGACGGTTGTAGAAGGTCTCGATGTACTCGAAGATCGCATTGGCCAGATCGATCCGGGTGAGCCACCTCTTTCGGGTTGAGCAGCTCGATCTGCATGGACAACCAAAACGATTCCATCATCGCGTTGAACCGTCACGGGTTTGATGCCGCTTCCTTGTGATGAAGGATGACGACATGCCCAAGAAGTACGATGCCGAGTTCAAGGCTCGGGCGGTGCGGATGGTCCAGGATCATCAGGCCGACTACGGATCGGTGACCGCGGCCAGCGTCGCGGTTGGCGCTCAGCTCGGTGTGGCGCGTGAGACGTTGCGGCGGTGGGTGTCCCAGGCCGAGGTCGATGCCGGTTCCCGTCCGGGGGTCACCTCCGAGGGCGCCGAGGAGATCAAGCGTCTGAAGGCTGAGAACAAGCGGTTGCGCGAGGCCAACGATCCTGCGCAAGGCCTCGATTTTCTTCGCGTCAATGTCATCGTAGGAAGTGCCGGCGGGGTTGGCTCGTTTATTCGCTGCCCTCGATCCT
>NZ_LDNX01000115.1:0-12644 GCF_001027955.1 Kocuria sp. SM24M-10
CTCCACCGGCTGGGACAACGGCAACGGCACCCGCTCCTACAAGCCCCTGGCCCCGATCAACCGCGACGCCATGGCCGCCTTCCTCTACCGCATGGCCGGCTCCCCCGCCTACACACCCCCGGCCAAGTCCCCCTTCACCGACGTGACCACGGGCCAGCAGTTCTACAAGGAAATGGCCTGGCTCAGCAGCCGGGGCATCTCCACCGGCTGGGACAACGGCAACGGCACCCGCTCCTACAAGCCCCTGGCCCCGATCAACCGCGACGCGATGGCTGCCTTCCTCTACCGCATGGCCGGCTCCCCGGCCTACACGCCCCCGGCCAAGTCCCCGTTCACCGATGTGTCGACCAAGCAGGACTTCTACAAGGAGATGTCCTGGCTCAGCAGCCAGGGGATCTCCACCGGGTGGGACAACGGCAACGGGACCCGCTCCTACAAGCCCCTGGCCCCGATCAACCGCGACGCCATGGCCGCCTTCCTCTACCGCCTCGACCCGTTGATCTAAGCGGCCCCTGACCGCAGACGCATTGCACCACACGACGCCGGTGGCCCTGGACATCGCAGTCCAGGGCCACCGGCGTCCAAGCAGTCAGGACTGACAGCCAGGACTGCCCTCGCACAACGAGTCCTGAAGCTCATCATCGACCCCGGGCAAATCCACTGACGAGACGTCTTGCATCCCTTGGCTTTCATGACGTGGCACCACATCGCTCGTCCACCAGTGACTGTAGGCAGCGGCGCTCTGCGGGACAGCTTCACCCCGGAATACTCCAGCTGCTCCACCACGGCCAACCTGAGGCGGCGCTGCCCGTCGGAGTCGCGGCAGCGCATGGGGTGGGCAGTGCTGCGCCAGGTCCGGATCTTCGGCCTCAGGGGTCACCCACGGCGACCCGGCCCGGCCGGAGCCCCCGAAACGCGTGATCCGTACCCCGCCCGATTTGAGGACTGGTCTCAGGTGCAGGTGGGTGCGACCCGGCTCCAGTACGAGGGCAGGGTGTCCCAGGGGTTGGGCGCGATGTCGTTGGTGACGTAGAAGTTTCCGGCGTTGCGATCCTTGGACAGCGCGCAGGCCCGGGCCCGGCGGTCGGCAGGGGTAGCGTATACGAGGTTGCCGATCTTCTCCGACGGCTGCTGGAGGACCCAGCTGCGCGGCGTCCACGACTGGTACGTGCGCCACGTGCCCTCGAAGACCACTACGACGTCGGCCACGGGGGTGCTCAGCTGCCAGTTCGAGGACGCGGCCGCACCCGGGTTCCCGATGACGAGCTCCGTTCCCCCTGTCTTGGACTTGATGTGCGCGTAGACCTGCCGGTAGTACTCGCGGAGGTCCTGACCATTCTGGGAATTCGTGGTGCTGTTGCTCATCTCGTCGATGAACACGCCATCCACCGCGTAGAAGCTGAAGTACCGGTCGATCTCGGCCTTGACGGTGGACAGCGAACGACTGCCATAGCTGGTGTGAACGTAGCCGATCACTTTCTGCCCCTTGGCCCGGCAGTCGGACACCGCACTCGTGTACCGGCTGTCCACCTGGGTCCCGGGCCCGCTGGCCGGGTTCATGATGGCGATCGAACCGCCACCGGTGGCGTTCATCCGCGAGCACATCATGGGCCACAGGCTGCTGGAGTTGCTGGGGTAGAAGTACGCCGGTACGAGCTGGTGCTGGTCATCGACGGCGGCCTGGGCCGGGATGCCCACCCCCAGTGGGGCCAGCAGCCCCACGAAGAGCAGTGCAAGAGCGCGCCGCCAGGCGTGGCGGGCGGATCGGGTGCTCATCGTGACCTCCCGAGGGTGCGGGCCAACAGTGCCGGCGGCACGCTCAGCCTCCACCGCGGGGAGGGCCGCATCACTGGACTTCGTCCAGGCGTGCCCGTATCACCGTTCACGGTACGCGCGGCGCCCCGGCACTGTGCCTGCCACCGGCTACGTTACGGACCCAGCAACGCCGCACGGCCCGCCCCGCGTGATACGGGGTGGACCATGGGGTGAGCATTTGCCTCCCAGACGGCCAGGACCGGGGCGGCCTAGACGTGGGCGTAGAGGACATACCCAGCCCTCCGTCGTTGACGACCGTGTGGGTGATCTTGCCCGGGGTGACGCCGGCCTCCTGGGTGTGGGCGTCGGTGTCCGGGTCTGAAGCAGGACGCTCGATGCCGATGGTGATCCCGCTGACCGCGTGGAAGGCACCGGCCTCAGGCTCGAAACGCACATCGCTGACCAGGACCGGTTCCTCGACCTTTGCAGCTACGGCGAGCATCAGACGGATTCAGAGATCGTCGCCTGTCATCTCGGTCGTCGACTCTGACACGGCCGTCTTCTTTCGGATCGAGCCGAATCCTTGCACACCGTTCTTACAGCTCCGCTCCCGGGACGCGGTGAGGACCTCGACCATCCCGACCACGGTGCGGGCATGTCTCACAACTAAACCGTCTCGCATCCCGTGGATTGCGAGAGGATCACCTCCGGCCCACACAGACTGTGTCCAAACTGCAGGGCCGGACACGTTACCGCAAGTGCCGCATGGTGGCCAGGCGCCCTCCCATCAGCACGAGAGCGGCGCAAGGCGGGCCCGTCCGTCAGCGAGTCGTCCTGGCCACGTGTGCGGCCCTCGGCGCAGGTCGCACTCCGGCCCGCGCAGCGCCTGGGCCGTGCGGCCCAGCGTCGGCGCACAGACGTCGCTGGGACCCGGTCGCGAGGGAGACCGTCGACGTGGCGACGTGGCACGCGCGACATCGATCGGTAGCGTGGATTGTATGCAGACGCACATCGATCACCAGGAGCAGGCGCGGGTCGCGGCCCTCCACGACCTCAAGATCTTGGACACACCACGGGAAGAGCGCTACGACCGTGTCGTCCGCATCGCGCGGGAGGTCTTCCAGGTGGCGGCCGCCGCGGTCAACCTGATCGACACCGAGCGCCAGTTCACCAAGGCCGAAGCCGGGTTGCCGGGACTCGTGCACACCCCGCGCACCGATTCCCTGTGCAACCACACCGTCGCCCGTGACGCGCCGCTGATCGTGCCGGACGCGACCACCGAGGAGCTGTTCCGCGGCAATCCGTTCGTGACCACCGATCCGCCGGTGCGCTTCTACGCCGGTCAGCCGCTGCACGCCCCCGGTGGGGAGGCGGTGGGCTCGCTGTGCCTGGTCGACCATCACCCCCGGCAGCTCAGTGACCGGGAGCAGCGCGTGCTGGCCGAGCTGGCCGAGTGGGTGGAGCGCGAGCTCGCCGCCCAGGGAGAGCTCGACCGCGCCGAGCAGATCCAGCAGATGCTCATGCCCAAGACCGATCCGGCGCTGCCGGGGTGGGAGATCGCCGGGCGGTGCACCGCCGCGCAGTCGATCGGCGGGGACTTCTACGACTGGTTCCGCAACGGGGACCTGCTGCAGCTGACGCTGGCCGACGTGATGGGCAAGGGCATCCCGGCGGCGCTGCTCTCCGCCTCGGTGCGCGCGGTGCTGCGCGGGACCTTCCAGTACAACGAGCCGGCCCAGGCGATCGCCCGTGCCACCGGGGCCCTGGACCCGCTGCTGGAGGAGGCCGGAGCCTTCGTCACCGTGTTCACCGCCCGCTTGTCCTCCACGACCGGGGTGCTCGAGTACGTGGACGCCGGTCACGGCCTGGCCCTCGTGCTGGGGCCTGATGGTGCCCACAGGCGCTTGGAGACCTCAGGGCCTCCACTGGGCGCAGTGCCCGGGACGCTGTGGCGGATCCACACCACGGTGCTGGAGGCCGGCGAGACCCTGTTGGTGGTCTCCGACGGGTTCCTCGACTACTTCGCCGACATCGACGAGGCGATCGCGAGCGCCGCGGCGGCCAACGCCACGGCGGCCACGGCCGCCGAGCTGGTCGAGCGGTGCACCGGCTACGCCAGGTCCGCCGGTCTCGACGACGACTCCACGGTGCTCGCCCTGCGGCGTACGGTCTGAGCCCGGGTCAGAACCAGCACGGGGAGAGCGATCGCCGCGGGCTCGATGCGGGCGCTCTTCCGGACGGCCGCAGCGTGCGGCTCCTCGGTCTCGTCCTTGGGCTTGCCGGCCCGGACGCGGGAGGCGATGCGTCCCGTGAACCGGCTCAGCCGGCGGTCCTGCGGAGGGCCGACCGTCGCAGCGGCGACGGGAGGGCTCAGAGCGCCGACTGTCCTCCGTGTTCGCTACGCACGTCTCGCACCGCGACGGCGCCGGTGCCGTGCCCGCCGCTCAGTACGAAGCAGCGGGGTGCCGGTTAGAGTCGGAGCACCCCCGTCGTCACCTCAGGAGCCTCGCACCGCATGACCCGCTGGACCACCGCCGCCAACACCCTCGACCTCGGATCGGGCACCACCCTGGTCACCGGCCCGGGGTCGAACTGGCTGATCCTGCGCGACGGGACCTCCTACACGCTGATCGACTGCGGCTACCCCGGCGACCGGGACCTCGTGGAGGCCTCCATCGACGCCGCCGGCGCCACCGGTCTGCCCGAGGCCGTGGTCGTCACCCACGCCCACGGGGACCACATCGGCACCCTGGACCGCTACATCGCCGCCGGCATCCCGGTGCACTGCGCGGCCGCCGAGGTCCCTAACCTCACCGGTACGGCCCGCGAGCAGATCGGCCCGAGGGAGTCCCTGCCCCGGGCGGTCACCTCCCTCGGCTGGGCGACGTGGTGCCTCCACGCCCTGCGTGCCGGCGGCCTGAAGGATGTCACCGTCGAGGGCACCGCGCTGACCCCGTTCAACGAGGCCACCGAGGTGCTGGACCTGCCCGGTTCCCCGCGGCCGGTGGCCACCTCGGGCCACACCTCCGGGCACACCGCCTACCTGGTCGGGGACACCGGGATCCTGGCCGCCGGGGACGCCGTGGTCACCGGGCACCGGACGACCACGGCGAGCGGGGTGCCGCACCTGTTGCCGGAGCCCTTCCACCACGACCTCGACGACGCCGGGACGGCGGCCCGCGCGCTGCTGTCGGGGGTGGACTTCGACGTCCTGGCCCCGGGCCACGGCCCGCACGTCCGCGTGCCCACCGGCCGGCGCCTCACGATCGACCGGAATGTCCGCGCCCGCACCGGTGGGCGGCGGGGCGCGGCAGACGATCCTCGCCGCTGACCCCGCCGGGATCGATCCTCCCCAGGGGGTCCTGACACCCCCGGGGTGACACGGCTCGGCGATCTGTTGAGTGCCGGCACCGCCGGTCCTAGCCTGGAAGCCGCAGATCCGCTCCGCCGCGACCCAGGAGGAGAGCCGGCCATGCTGGAGACCACGGTGCAGTCCGGCACCAACATCGTCACGATCACCGCCGACGGCGGGGTCACCGCCGAGGACATGCAGCGCATGCGTGCGGTCCTCGACGAGGTCGTCCGCGAGCACGACAGCGTGCGGATGGTCGCCGTCCGGGGCGACATCGACTTCGCCGACATCTCCCCGAGGGCGCTGTGGCTGGACCTGAAGTCCGCCGGCTACCTCAAGAAGCTCGAGCGCCTGGCGGTGGTCACCGACGTCGACTGGGAGGCGAAGCTCTCCGAGTGGACCACCGACCTCCTCCACGTCCCCACGCGCCGGTTCCGTCTCGACGAGCGCACCGCGGCACTGGCCTGGATCAGCCAGCCCTGACCCACGCCGCTCCGTCACGACTCCACGATCCCGATCGTCGACCCGTCCGGGCGGCAGGAAGTGCGGCCGGGACGTGCTGCACCCCGCATCGGGCTCCACCTGCCGCGCTGGACCACTCCATCGGTCCGGAGCCTGGCCCAGTGCACGTCTCGGGGCCCTGGTCCGCGTCCGGGCGCGGAGCACACCTGGCCGCGGCTGCTGCGGTCCGCGTCGGCTCGTCGGCCTGCCGCGAGGGGGGACGAGACCCCCACGAGGGCACACTCGGCGTCCCACCACGGGGAGCACGCAGGCGTTCCGGTGCCCACGACCGCTCGAACCCTCACCCGCGCTCCCGGGCCGCCCGCAGGACTCGATGCCCCCTACAGGTCAGCTGCCGGTGCCGCTACGATCGCCCCATGTCCTCCCCCGGCATCGACGTCCGCCCCGCCACCGCCGACGACTACCCCGCCGCCGCCGAGCTCTACCGGCGGGTCGTCCGGGGCCGGGAGCTGTCCCGCGCGCGGTTCACGGCGTGGCGGGACACCACCACGGTCGCGGTCGCGCACGGGGACGTCGTCGGGCTGTGCCACGGCAACCACGCCTCGGCGACCTGGCAGAGCTTCGTCGTGGAGCCGGAGCCGGCGCTGGAGTGGCGGTGCAGCTACCTCGACACCCTCGTCGTGGCCCGTTCGCACCGCGGCCACGGCGTCGGGACGGCGCTGCTCGAGCAGTTCCTGGACGCCGCACGTGCGGCCGGCAGCACCTGGGTGGTGCTGCGGCCGGTGCCCGCCGATCCGCGGGAGGGCTTCGACGAGCTGCTGGCCTTCTACGGGGCGGCCGGCTTCGTGCCGCTGCGGCACCGGCTGACCCACGGGCTGACGAACGCCCTGGTGCTCGGCCGCGCCGTGGTCCCCCGCCCCGACCACGTCATCCGGCCGCTGGAGGTCGGCGCCACGGTCCCCGGCGGCCGCTGATCGTGGTGCCTCTGCGGCGGCGCCGCAGTAGATTCGGAGGATGAGCATCGTCGTTCCCGCCGCCGCCGACCTCGTCGAGCCCGGCTCACCGGCCGGCATCGTGCTGTTCGTCCTGGTGAGCCTGGGCCTGATCGGCCTGGTCGTCACGATCCTCCTGCGCACCCGTCGTCAACAGCGTGACGTCCCGCCCCGTTCCCGCGGGGAGGACCGCGAGCCGGGCGCCGACGGCGACTGAGCCCCACCCGGAACGGAGTCGCCGTGCCCGACGACAGCATCGCCGCTCTCGAGGCGCTCGTCCTCGCCCTGCCGCTGCTGGTCCTGCCGGTGCTGATCATCGCCCAGCTCGTCGTCGAGGCCCCGGTGCTGCGCCGGGCACCGGTCACGACCCGGCGCCGCACCGCGGCGACCGTGCTCGCCGTCCTGTCGCTGCTCGCCGCGGCCCCGCTGCTGCTCATGGCGTGGTTCCTCGGACTGTTCGGGTTCCTGCTGCTCGGGGGCCTGGCGATCCCGGCGGTCCTCACCCTGGTCCGCCTGAGCCGGCTGCCACCGCCGCCGGTGCCGGGGACTCCCCGGGGAGTCTGACCCGCCATGGACCTTCCCGGGGTGCCCGCCGGGCGGCACATCGTGCGCGGCGCGGCGTTCGGCGCCGCCGCCGGAGCGGTGCTGGCGCCGGAGCGGTGCTGGCGCTGTTCACCCGGAACGGGCACTCCATCGACCTCGGCGTCCTCGTCGGGGTCGCGCTGGAGCTGCTCCGGGCCCGGGTGCGTGGTGACCTCACGGCGCCGGCGGCGGATGATGGACCCATGACCGGCACCCCGCGCAGCCGACGCCTGGATCCGCTGCAGGCGGGCTCGCTCTGCGGGCTGGCCGTCGGGGTGGTCGTCGCCGCGCTCACCCGTCAGCTGTTCTGGATCGCGGCCTGCACGGGTTGCGGCGCCGGCGCGGGCTGGCTGCTCGGGAGGGCGCGCAGCCGCCTGCACGAGGACGGGACCAGCACGCGGGACGCTCGACCTCGGGCCGGCACCGCCCCGCAGGAGGACGAGGCGGACGAGCAGGACCGTGTGGCGGGGCCTCCGCCGCCCGCCCTGCGCCGGACCGCCCCGCCGCCGCCGGAGCCCCGTCCCACCTGCGACCCCCCGCCCGAGGTGAGGGCCCGGGCACGCGACGAGGACCTGCTCAACGGGGTCCTCGTCCTGGTGCTGGACAACCGCCGCCACGCCCGCCCGGTCCGCCCGGGTCGGGAACCGGTCGACATCCGCACCGCCCTCGGTGATCTCCACGACGAGGCGGCGATCGAGGACGCGCTCCTGCGCACCGAGGAGCTGCTCGCCCACGCGGTGGACCTGGGCTACGGCGCCCGGGACGCCCGCGACGACCGGGCGGAGCTGCAGCGGGCCCACCCCGGGTTCAGCCCCGAGCACCTGGCCCAGGCGCTGAGCTGGGGCCACCGCAGCGCGCGCTGAGCCCAGCCCCCGAGGAGTCCGGGTGGGTCGGCGCGGCACGCTCGACCGCGCCGCGGCTCCGTGTCAGACGAGATCGATGACGTCGGCGATCGACTCCAGCACCCGCCCCGGGCGGTACGGATACTTAGTGACGTCCGCCGCCCGGGTGGAGCCGCTGAGCACCAGGATGGTCTCGAGTCCGGCTTCGATGCCCGCGACGACGTCGGTGTCCATCCGGTCACCGATCATCACCGTGGTCTCGGAGTGGGCCTCGATCCGGTTCATCGCGCTGCGGAACATCATCGGATTGGGCTTGCCCACGAAGTACGGAACGGCCCCGGTGGCCCGGGTGATCAGGGCCGCGACCGCCCCGGTCGCCGGCAGCGGGCCCTCCGCCGAGGGACCCGTGGAGTCCGGGTTGGTCGCGATGAAGCGTGAGCCCGACTCGATCAGCCGGATCGCCTTGGTGATGGCCTCGAACGAGTACGTCCGGGTCTCCCCCAGGACCACGTAGTCGGGGCTGACATCGGTGAGGGTGTAGCCCACCTCGTACAGCGCGGTGGTCAGGCCCGCCTCACCGACCACGTACGCCGCCCCACCCGGGACCTGGTCGGCGAGGAACCCCGCGGTGGCCAGCGCCGAGGTCCAGATCGACTCCTCGGGAACGGTCAGGCCGCTCTTCGCCAGCCGGGCCGCGAGGTCGCGGGGGGTGTAGATGGAGTTGTTGGTGAGCACCAGGAAGCGGCGCTCCCGGTCGACGAGTCTCTGCAGGAAGTCCGCAGCGCCGGGAAGGGCCTGGTCCTCGTGGACCAGCACCCCGTCCATGTCCGTCAACCAGCACTCCGGGTGGGACCGGTCCATCACCACACCTCGTCTCCAGGATCTCGTGGGCAACCTTCCACGATGCTACTGCCAGGACGGGCGCCGGCGGCGGTCCGGGGCTCCTGCCGGCCCGTCGGCGGCATCGTGCGTCCCGCGCGGGCCACCGGCTCCCCGACTTCCGCGCAGCGGGTGTCCCCTCGCTTCCCTGTGTGCATCCGGCCGCCAGGTACCACAGGATCGAACGGTGCTGATCTCCGGTGCGCGGCCGGGACGGGTGCCGCTGTCCCGGGTGGGCCGGACGGCCGCTGGAGCCGGCCGGCTCCCGTCGTCCCGGCGCACGTGGCAGGCACGGGGCGGGGGCGTCACATCGGGCGCGCGTTCGCGTTGGTGACCGACCGGTAGGAAGATGAGAACGTCTCGATCCCCCGCGCCGGCCACGACCGATCCCCGTGGCACCCGACGCCCTCCCCCCCTGGAGCGACATGACCTACACCCTCCCCTCCCGCTCACGCGCCCGCACCGCCGCGGCCTGGACCTCGGCGGCCATGGCCCTGGCCCTGCTCACCGGGTGCTCCAGTTCCGTGGCCGACCCCGGCGCAGACTCCGCCGCCACCGGGAGCACGACCACCACGCCCACGACCCCCAGCGCTCCCGCCGGGACCGCCTCCGCTCCGACCGAGCCGACGGCGGCCACCGCATCGGCGGCTGCCTCCTCCGAGGCGCTGACCGCGCTGAACGGACTGACGGTCGCGGCCCGCGGCACCATGTCCGACTACGACCGCGAGGGACTGTTCGGCGGGTGGATCGACGCGGACGGCGACTGCGAGGACACCCGCCAGGAGATCCTCAACCGCGACCTCGACGACGTCGTCTCCGCCGACGGGTGCACCGTCGACTCCGGGGTCCTGGCCCCGGACCCCTACACCGCCACCACCATCGACTTCGTGCGCGGCCCGGCCACCTCCTCCGACGTGCAGATCGACCACGTGGTCTCACTCGGCAACGCCTGGGTCACCGGGGCCCGGAACCTGTCGCCGGACGAGCGGGTGGAGCTGGCCAACGACCCGCTGAACCTGCTGGCGGTGGACGGGCCGACCAACCAGGCGAAGTCCGACAAGGCCGCCGATGCGTGGCTGCCGCCGAACGTGGACTTCCGGTGCGAGTTCGTCGCCATCCAGATCGCGGTGAAGGCCAAGTACGACCTGTGGGTCACCGCCCCGGAAAAGACCGCGATGACCGAGGTGCTCGCCGACTGCGCGGGCGAGGAGCTCCCCACCGGCGCGGTCCTCGCCGACATCGCCGCCACGGCCCCGGTGGAGGAAGCCCCCGAGCCGGCACCGGTGCAGGAGGCCCCGGTGCAGCAGGTTCCGGAGCCCGAGCCCGTTCCCGCAGCGCCCGAGCCGGTCGCCCCGGAGCCGGAGCCGGCGCCGGTCGCCCCCGCCCCGGACCCCGAGCCGGCAGCTCCTGCCGCCCCGGCCGCGTTCGCCAACTGCACGGAGGCCAGGGCCGCCGGTGCGGCCCCGCTTCATGTCGGCTCCCCGGGCTACGCCCCCAAGCTGGACCGCGACGGCGACGGGGTCGCCTGCGAGTAGCAGGCGACCCCTCACGCGGAAGCTCCCGCTCTCCGAGCCTCGACAGGTACAGGAGTGCGGGGGCATCCCCGTCGGATCCTGATCCGATCCGCCGTGCTCCGTAGGGCGAAACAGCCGCTCCAGCCCGTCGACACGACGCCGGTTGTCCCCGATCCGTTGGTGCCTCGTTGGGCACGGCCTGGGCGCGGTTGCCGGAGGCGCGGCCCAGCAGCGGCGCCTCGTGCACCATCCCGGAGGCGCGCAGGGCGCGGTTGCAGTCCTGGGCGTCGCGGTCGTAGGGTTCCTCCACCACGACCGGGCGCCCCACCCGCTCGCGGATGATCCCGAGACGTTGTCGGTGCCGTGGGTGCCGCCGTCGGACTCGTTGTAGAAGTCCACCGCGGCCCCGGTGCTCATCTTGTCGACGACGTCCTCTTCGATGACCGGCCCGGACCCGAGTCGTGCTCGACGCGTATCTACGCTCCGTCGCCGTCGGGCCCACGGGAGTCCCAGGCAGCGATACCCTCGATTACCGCGTCGATGGTCACCTGGTGGCGCTCGCCCCACGCCGCGCGGCCGTCCTCGTCCTCCGGGTCGTCCGGAGCCCATGCGGAGTAGCGGAAGCCCTGGCAGCCGGTGGCGGTGATGGTCCCGTCGTCCGAATTGCGGCAGACGGAGGCGGAGTCCATCACCGTGGCAACGACGACGTCCGGGAACCCCAGGTCCGGGGTGCCGAACTGGATCTCGAGCCGGGCGAGCTTGTCGCCGGCGGCGCTCAGGATGACCACCGAGACCTCGCCGCGAGCCTTGGTCGCGAACCTTCCGTCGCCGGCGCGGGGGTGGTCGTGCTCGGTGAGCGCTGTGGCCATGCCTTCCATGTGTGCGGGTGACACACGGAGCGACCCCGGTACGAGAGGAATGTTCGGATGGCAGAGCAGGGGCGACCGGAGGAGGACGTGACCGGGGCGAGACCTCGATGCCTTCTGGCCACTTCGTCTGGTCGTCACAGCGCACCACGGTTTCCGCCGTCCAGGCGATCTGGGTGTTGCGCGAGTCCACCCCATCGAAGCGGTTGCCGTCGATCGTGGCATCGCGGAGATCCGCGGTGGTCGGAACCGACTTGGTGAAGTCGACCCGAGACGCACCGCTCCGCTCAGGTCTGCTCCCTGCAGATGAGCGCCATCCAGGTCTGCATTCGTCAAGGTGGCTGCACGCAACGTGGCGTGCTCCATCCTTGCGCCCTCAAGCTGTGCCCATGTGAGATCTGCTCTTCCAAGAATCGTGCGACCCATCGGTGCCTGCGGGAAGTCGGTGTACTCGAGGGGTACTCCCCATAGATCGGGCCCAGTCAGATCGGTGCCGCACAAGGTGGCGTTCGTCGGATCGAGCCCCGATGGGTTCGTGCCATCGAGGTCCGTGCACGCGGACCTGCCGCCTCTCGTGTCCCCGTTCAGTGCTTGTCCGCCCACGCAGCGTGCATCGTCCCTGCGGTCCGCCCGCTCCTCTCGGCGGTCGTCGAGCTCGGCCAGCCAACGGACCGTGAACGCGGCCACGAGCGCCGCGGAAAGCATGCCCGAGGTGAGCCCCACCGCCGGCTGCTGCGCCATGGCGATCAGCATCGCCTGCCGGCTCTCTCGTCGTGCCCCTCGGCGAGAACCTCCGCTCGCCGTGGCGCCAATGGTTCTCCACTCATCCCGCAGTCGCCCAGGGCGGTGCGCCAGGGGCTGTCCTCACCGACGACGACGCAGCGCTCGACTCCGGGCTCGGTGCGGCCGATCAGCGTCTTGTTGCGCCGCATCAAGACGGTCCGCAGAGTGCAGGCACCCCGCCGATCGTTCCGGGCGTCGGCTGTCAGAGGAACGGCAGGTGGTCGTCCTCGGCTGAGGTCGTGCTCTGCCCCCGCGCCGGGAGGTACCCCTCACCGTCGTTGTAGGCGAAGTCCGGTTTGTACGGGTGGGCTTCGCTGCGCAGGAACAGCGCTTGGCTGGAGGTGAGGGCGCTCACGCCCTCCGTGGCCTGGAGACTCCCCGCGGTCCGTCGAGGATGTCGTGCAAGGTGATCGCCGGACAGTCTGCCGGACGTGGCCGGGCGCCGTGGCCGGCCGGGGCGGAAGAACCCCAGAACACCGGGGCGCGGACGCCGGCGTCGGCCGCGGGACCGGTTGTGGCCAGGGCTGCCAGGCCCTCCGAGGCCCCGGCGCCCAGCAGGGTCCGCCCGGTCAGTCCGTGTCCGGGGTCTGCGATGTTCATGGTCGTGCGCTTCCCCC
>NZ_LDNX01000116.1:0-41122 GCF_001027955.1 Kocuria sp. SM24M-10
GGTGGCCCTCACCAAGCCCTCCGACCGGGAGCGGGGGCAGTGGTACTTCCAGCGCTACATCGGCCACCTGCCCACCGCCGGGGAGATCGTGATGTTCGACCGCTCCTGGTACAACCGGGCCAACGTGGAGCGGGTGATGGGCTTCTGCTCGGACGCGGAGTACGAGGACTTCATGGTCCAGGCCCCGGTGTTCGAGAAGATGCTGGTGGAGTCGGGCATCCACCTGACCAAGTTCTGGTTCTCGGTCACCCAGCACGAGCAGCGCACCCGCTTCGCGATCCGCCAGATCGACCCGGTGCGCCGCTGGAAGCTCTCCCCGATGGACCTGGCCTCCCTGGACCGGTGGGAGGACTACACCGAGGCCAAGGAGGAGATGTTCCTGCGCACCGACACCGACCACGCCCCGTGGATCACGGTGAAGTCCAACGACAAGAAGCGGGCCCGGCTCAACGCGATGCGCTTCTTCCTGGACCAGTTCGACTACGAGGACAAGGACCCGGCGGTGGTCTATCCGCCCGACCCGCTGATCGTCCGGCGCGGCCGCGACGCCGT
Source organism: Kocuria sp. SM24M-10 (assembly GCF_001027955.1). Lineage (NCBI taxonomy): Bacteria > Bacillati > Actinomycetota > Actinomycetes > Micrococcales > Micrococcaceae > Kocuria > Kocuria sp. SM24M-10. The sequence continues at coordinate 553 of NZ_LDNX01000116.1, forward strand.
GGGCGACTGAGCCCCGGCCCGGCCGACGACGACGCCGCCCGTCCCCCGGGGAGGGGACGGGCGGCGTCGCGGGTCGGCGCGGCTCAGCGGCCGGGACGGTCCACCAGCACGGCGTTGGCGGCGGCGTTGACGGCGGTGACGGCCAGCACCGAGGGCCAGGCGCCGATCCGCTTGGCCAGCGGGTGCGAGAGCCCGAAGCCCAGGACGTAGAGCCCACCGAGCGCGGCCGTGGCCGCCGGGCCGCCGCGGTGCCACCACGAGTGGGCGGCCGCCGCCCCCGCGGCGGCCAGCACGGCCCCGCCCAGGGGGCGGACGCCGGTCGCCCGGGCGGTCGCGTAGCCGCCGATCAGCCCGCCGGTCACGAGCACGGCGGCGGGCACCGACTCCGCGGCGGCCACGGCGCCGTCGAGGGCGCTCACGCGGCGCTCCCCAGGAACTCCTGGAGCCGGCGCAGGCCCTCGGCGAGGTCGTCGTCGCCCAGGGCGTAGGACAGCCGCAGGAAGCCGGAGGGCCCGAACGCCTCGCCGGGCACCACGGCGACCTCGGCCCGCTCGAGGATCAGCTCGGCCAGCTCCGCCGAGGTCTGCGGCACGGCGTCGCCGAAGCGGCGGCCGAGCAGCCCGCGCACGTCGGCGTAGGCGTAGAAGGCGCCGGTGGGCACGGGGCACTCCACGCCCTCGACGGCGTTCAGCGCCTCCACCATGGTCCGGCGCCGGCGGTCGAACGCCTCCCGCATCCGGTGGGCCTCGTCGAGGGGCCCGGACACCGCGGCCAGCGCCGCGCGCTGGGCGACGTTGTTGACGTTGGAGGTCAGGTGGGACTGCAGGTTGGTGGCGGCCTTCACCACGTCCGGGGCCGCGATCATCCAGCCCACGCGCCAGCCGGTCATCGCGTAGGTCTTGGCCACGCCGTTGAGGATCACCACCCGGTCGCCCAGCTCGGGCACGGCGGCGGCGATCGAGGTGAACGGGACGCCGTCGTAGGTGAGGTGCTGGTAGATCTCGTCGGTGAGCACGAAGATCCCCTTCTCGGCCGCCCAGCGGCCCACGGCGGCGGTCTCCTCGGGGGAGTACACCGCGCCGGTGGGGTTGGACGGGGAGCAGAACAGCAGCGCCTTGGTGCGCTCCGTGCAGGCCTCCTCGAGCAGCTCCGGGGTGACCTTGTAGCCGAGCTCCGGGCCGGCGAAGACCTCTACCGGGTTGCCGCCGGCGAGCTTGATGGCCTCCGGGTACGTGGTCCAGTACGGGGCGGGGAGCAGGACGTCGTCGCCCTCGTCCACGACCGTGGCGAAGGCCTGGAACACGGCCTGCTTGCCGCCGTTGGTGACGAGCACCTGCGAGGGCTCCACGGCGTACCCGTCGTCCCGCGCGGTCTGCTCGGCGACCGCCTTCCGCAGCTCGGGCAGGCCCGCGGCCGGCGTGTACCGGAAGTTGGCCGGGTCCTGCAGGGCCGCCGCGGCGGCGTCCACGATGTACTGCGGGGTGGGGAAGTCGGGCTCCCCGGCCCCGAAGCCGATCACGGGGCGGCCGGCGGCCTTGAGCGCCTTCGCCTTGGCGTCCACCGCGAGCGTCGCGGACTCTGCGATGGCGCCGACGCGCCGGGAGATGCGGGATGCGGTCATGACCGGGGGCCTCCTGGAAGGGGGACGGACGGGCGCCGCCGTGCGCGGCGGCGGCGGTGCGGACCTGCCCCATGCTACTCGGGGCCGCCCGGGGGCCCGGGGGCGGGGCGCGCCGCCGTTCCCGGGCGGATTGCACCGGCGCGCCCCGGTCCCCTAGGATGGACGACTGGTGTCATCGACGCCTGCCCGGGCGCGCCGTCGCGGCGGTGCCGGGTGGTAGAGTCGGTGACCGGGTCCGAGCGATCGAGGCCGGCGTGCGCACGCCGGTCGAGGCCGTGAGGCGCGAAGGGCAGTGGCGCAATTGGTAGCGCAGCGGTCTCCAAAACCGCAGGTTGCAGGTTCGAGTCCTGTCTGCCCTGCTCCAGTCCGGAGCGGATCCGGCGCCCCCTCCGGGGGGCGCCGGGCCCGCACGGCGACGGCGGGCCGGCAGCACCGCACGGCCCGCACGAGTCCACACAGGGAGAGCCGATGTCGCAGACCACCGCCGGCAGGGCGTCGGGCCAGCCCCCGGGGCAGGGCGCCGAGAGTCCTCGCGGCATCTTCGGGCGCCTGTTCCTCTTCCTGCGCCAGGTCGTCGGGGAGCTCCGGAAGGTCGTCACCCCCACGCGGCGCGAACTGGTGAACTACGTGCTGGTCGTCCTCGTGTTCGTCGCGTTCATGATGGTGCTCATCTCCGTCCTGGACCTCGCGTTCGGGCAGGCCGCGCTGTGGATCTTCGGGCAGGGCGACGCCGCCGGATGACCCGGGCGGCGCACGGACCGCGCACGGCGACCGTGGCCCAGCAGAGCACGACATCCACGACAGAACAGGGAGATCCAGTGACCGAGCACGAGCTCGAAAACGGCACCGAGGCACCGGCCGAGGTCGACCAGCAGGCCCCGGCGCTGCCGGAGTCCGAGTCCTCCGTGCAGGAGGAGGACTTCGCGGCCGCCCACGCCCCGGAGGAGTCCGCGGCGGCACCCCTCGCCGAGGAGGCGCCCGTTCCGGACGAGGCCCCCGCGGTGGACCCTGTCGAGGAGTTCAAGTCCAAGCTGCGCCGCCAGGAGGGTGACTGGTACGTCATCCACACCTACGCCGGCTACGAGAACCGTGTGAAGACGAACCTCGAGACCCGCATCCAGTCCCTCAACATGGAGGAGGACATCTTCCAGATCGAGGTGCCCATGGAAGAGGTCGTCGAGATCAAGAACGCCCAGCGCAAGGTGGTCCGCCGGGTGCGGATCCCCGGCTACGTGCTGGTGCGCATGAACCTCACCGACGCCTCCTGGGGCGCGGTGCGCCACACCCCGGGCGTGACGGGCTTCGTGGGCCAGGACGCGTACAACCCCGTCCCCCTGCGCCTGGACGAGGTCTTCGAGATGCTCAACCCGGTGTTCGAGGCCCCGCAGGGCGCCGGCGGCGAGGCCGCCGCCCAGCCGAGCGCGCAGCCGCAGATCGACGTCGACTTCGAGGTCGGGGAGTCCGTGATCGTCAAGGAGGGTCCCTTCGAGACCCTCCCCGCCACCATCTCCGAGATCAAGGTGGAGTCCCAGCAGCTCGTCGTCCTCGTGTCGATCTTCGAGCGCGAGACCCCCGTCACCCTCGGCTTCAACCAGGTCTCCAAGATCTGACCCGGCGGGCGCGACCGCCCGCCCACCGTTCCCGTCCCCGCGGCGCATGCTTCGCCGCCGGGGCCGACCGGCCGCCGCGCCACGGCGGCCACCCGCCGTCGTACGCTCCTGTGCGCCGGTACGTCCAGCAGAAGAAGGACCAGCACATGGCTCCCAAGAAGAAGAAGGTCTCCGGCCTCATCAAGCTGCAGATCCAGGCAGGCGCCGCCAACCCGGCGCCCCCCGTGGGCCCGGCCCTCGGTCAGCACGGCGTCAACATCATGGAGTTCTGCAAGGCCTACAACGCGGCCACGGAGTCCCAGCGCGGCAACATCGTCCCCGTGGAGATCACGGTGTACGAGGACCGCTCGTTCACGTTCGTCACCAAGACCCCGCCCGCCGCGCAGCTCATCAAGAAGGCCGCCGGCGTCGCCAAGGGCTCCGGCGTCCCGCACACCCAGAAGGTCGGCAAGCTCACCATGGACCAGGTCCGGGAGATCGCCGAGACCAAGAAGGAAGACCTCAACGCCAACGACATCGACGCCGCGGCGAAGATCATCGCCGGCACCGCCCGCTCGATGGGCATCGAGGTCGAGTGATCAGCCTCGGCTGACACCACCCACCGTTTTTGACGTGGCAGGACCGAGCGCGGTCCGCAGACCACAACTGCACAAGGAGAAGAAGCAGATGGCAAAGCGCAGCAAGGCATACCAGGCGGCAGCGGCCCGGATCGGCGAGGGGCTCTACAGCCCGGCCGAGGCCGTGGCCCTGGCCAAGGAGATCGACACCGCCAAGACCGACTCCACCGTGGAGGTCGTCCTCCGGCTCGGCGTGGACCCCCGCAAGGCGGACCAGATGGTCCGCGGCACGGTCAACCTGCCCAACGGCACCGGCAAGACCGCCCGCGTCGTCGTCTTCGCGACCGGCGACAAGGCCGCCGCCGCGGAGGAGGCCGGCGCCGACCACGTGGGCTCCGACGACCTGATCGCCCGCATCCAGGGCGGCTGGACCGACTTCGACGCCGCCGTGGCGACCCCGGACATGATGGGGAAGGTGGGGCGCCTGGGCAAGGTGCTCGGTCCGCGCAACCTCATGCCGAACCCGAAGACGGGCACCGTCACCATGGACGTGACCAAGGCCGTCAACGACATCAAGGGCGGCAAGATCGACTTCCGCGTCGACAAGCACTCGAACCTGCACTTCATCGTGGGCAAGACCTCCTTCGAGGTCGAGAAGCTGGCCGAGAACTACGGCGCCGCGCTCGAGGAGATCCTGCGTCTGAAGCCCTCCGCCTCGAAGGGCCGCTACATCACCAAGGCGACCGTCTCGACCACGTTCGGCCCGGGCATCCCGGTCGACCCGAACGCCACCGAGGTCGTCGTCGGCGCCTGACGCCGCACACCGGGCCCCAGCGGGCCCGCACGGGGGGCCCGGCCGCTGCGGCCGGGCCCCCCGTCGTTCCACCCACGCGAGCCCGGGGGCACCGCCGCCCTCCGGAAGGGAGTCCCCGTGATCGAGCACCCCCCAGTGCGGATCGAGCAGATGCGCATCCCCGACGACTTCGACGACGCCGCCCAGGAGCTGCTGGGCCGGGTCGCCGGTCTCGTGCGCCGGTCCCGTCAGCACGTGTGGGGCATCTCGGACCTCACGGGTGACGCGCAGGAGCTCTACCGGGACCTGCTGGACCCCTTCGAGCGGGTCGTGGTGCTGCTGGCCTGGGCCGGGGACCGGCTCGCGGGCCGGGCCGAGGTGCGCATGCCCCTGGTGGCCTCCACCGGGACCGCGCACATCACCGTCGACGTGGACCCCGACGTCACCTCGCAGGGCACGGGCAGCGAGCTGCTCGGCGCGGCCGAGCAGCTCGCGGTGGGCGAGTCCCGCCGGCACCTGCGGATCCAGACCGAGCACCCCGGCCCGGAGGAGATCCAGGGCGACGGCAGCGTGACCGGGGTCTTCCCCGTGATCACCCCGGGGATGGTCGAATGGGTCGACGCCGCGGACGGCTCCGGCCGCCTGCCCGTCTCCAACCGGCAGACCCGCTTCGCCCTCCACGCCGGGTACCGGCTGGAGTCGGTCAGCGACTTCGGCGTCCTGGAGGTCCCCCTGCCGCCGGCCCGCGTGCAGGCCCTGCTGCGCGAGGTCGCGGCCTCGCCGGCCCCGGAGGCGTACCGCATCCACGTGTGGACCGGGCCCGCCCCCGAGGAGCGGCTCGACGAGCTCGCCGCCCTGCACTCGCGGATGGCCGCCGACTCCTTCCTGGCCCCGGTGGAGGCCGACCCGGAGCCCTGGGACGCCGAGCGGGTGCGCCGCACCGAGCAGCTGCGCGCCGAGGCCGGCAACGTGTCCCTGGTCGCCGTCGCCGAGCACGGGACCACCGGGCGCCTGGTCGGGATGACGGAGATCGTCCTGGCGGGGGAGGACCCGGTGATCGGGATGCAGGACGAGACCGTGGTGCTGCGCGAGCACCGCCGCCGGTGGCTCGCCACCCGTCTCAAGCTCGCGAACCTGCAGCAGCTCGAACGGCTGGCCCCGGCCGTGCGCACCGTGTACTCGTGGTCCCACAGCGGCGACGACCGGATGAGCCGGGTCAACCACCGCCTCGGCTTCCGGGTCGCCGGGCGCAGCGGGGTGTGGTCCCGGGAGTTCCCGGCGGCCTGACCGCCCGGGGACCGAGCCGCTTCGCGCGGGCGGCGCCGATTTGGCGGGCCCGGGGCCCTCGGGTAGGGTGGACTGTACCAAAGACCGCCGGTCGTGTTCTCCCTGCCTCGTGCGCCCCGTTCAGGAGCGTGCGGAACGGGGAGCAGCCGTAAGAGTTCCGCCAGGAACGGCCAGCGCAGGTGAACCAGCACAGCGAGCACGCCCCGGACCAGGGGTGGGCCGCGGAGCCCCGGGCATCTGCGCGGGGCTTTTTCTGTGCCCGGGCCCTTCCGGCAGCGGCCGGCATCGAAGACCGGAAGGAGTACCATGGCGAACCCGGAAAAGGCAGCCGCGGTCGCCGAGTTGAAGGAACTGTTCTCCAACTCGGACGCCGCTGTCCTGACTGAGTACCGCGGCCTCACCGTGGCCCAGCTCAAGGAGCTGCGCCGCTCGCTCGGTGAGAACGCCGAATACGCCGTGGTGAAGAACACGCTGACCGCGATCGCGGCCAAGGAGATGGGCATCGACGCGTTCGACGGCCAGCTCGCCGGCCCGAGCGCGATCGCCTTCATCTCGGGGGACCCCGTCGAGGCCGCCAAGAGCCTGCGTGACTTCGCCAAGGCGAACCCGCAGCTCGTCGTCAAGGGCGGTTACCTCGAGGGCAAGGCCCTCAGCGAGGCGGAGATCAAGCAGCTCGCGGACCTCGAGTCCCGCGAGGTGCTGCTGGCCAAGGTGGCCGGTGCCGCCCAGGCGTCCCTGTCCCAGGCCGCGGCGCTGTTCCAGGCCCCGCTGTCCAAGACCGTCCGTACGACCGAGGCGCTGCGCGCCAAGGTCGAGGAGCAGGGCGCCTGACCAGCACCCCGCCGCGAGGCACATTCTCACCACGGAACCAGACCGTCCCGCGCCGACGAACCCGGCCGGGGCACACCATCGAAAAGGAGCCACACCATGGCCAAGCTCACCACCGCTGAACTGATCGACGCGTTCAAGGAGCTCTCCCTCATCGAGCTCTCCGAGTTCGTCAAGGCCTTCGAGGAGACCTTCGACGTCACCGCCGCCGCCCCCGTGGCCGTCGCCGGTGCCGCCGCTCCGGCCGCCGCCGCCGAGGAGGCCGAGGAGCAGACCGAGTTCGACGTCGTGCTCGAGGCCGCCGGCGACAAGAAGATCCAGGTCATCAAGGAGGTCCGCGCGCTGACCTCCCTCGGCCTCAAGGAGGCCAAGGACCTCGTGGACTCGGCCCCCAAGGCCGTCCTCGAGGGCGCCAACAAGGAGGCCGCGGACAAGGCCAAGGAGGCCCTCGAGGGCGCCGGCGCCACCGTCACCCTCAAGTAGGACCCTCCCGGAGGCGCCACGGCGCACCCGATCCCACGAGGCCCCGGACGCACGGCGTCCGGGGCCTCGTGCCGTGCCCGCCGGGGTGTGGGACACTGGAGGCACAACCACATCGGCCGCCCACCCGCAGCGGGAGAGTCCGCCGCCGTCCGCCCCCGGACGGCCGGCGGCGCCGAAGGAGCAAATCCTCCCCGGGAATCTCTCAGGCACCCGTACCGCTGCGAGCAGGCCACTCTGAAGAGGTCAACCGCCCCCGGCCACCGGCCCCGGGCGGGGACCACCGACGGTGCAAGCCGGCCCCCGCGCGGAGCCGGTGAAAACTCTCAGGTCAGCGAACAGAGCGGGGAGGGCCGGACGGGCCCCACCGGGCCTCGAACCACGAGGAGCTGACCTTGTCCTTCCTTCCACGCCACCTCGGACCGGACGCGGCCGAGACCGGGATCATGCTCGAGACCGTCGGCGCGGCCGACCTCGACGAGCTCGTCGCCCGCGCGGTCCCCCGCAGCATCGCCGGCGACGAGCCCCTGCGGCTGCCGGAGCCCATGTCGGAGCACGAGGCGCTCACCGCCCTGCGCCGGATCGCGGCGAAGAACCGGGTGATGACCCAGATGATCGGCCAGGGCTACGCCGAGACCGTCACCCCGCCCGCGCTGCGCCGCAACATCCTCGAGAACCCCGCCTGGTACACCTCCTACACCCCGTACCAGCCGGAGATCTCCCAGGGCCGCCTCGAGGCCCTGCTGACCTTCCAGAACGCCGTCATGGACCTCACCGGCCTCGACCTGGCCAACGCCTCCCTGCTCGACGAGGCCACCGCCGTGGCCGAGGCCGTGCTCATGATGCGCCGCGCCAACCGCAGGTCCGGCAGCCGCCGCGTCGCCGTGGACTCCCGCACCCTGCCGCAGACCCTCGCCGTGCTGCGCGGGCGCTGCAGGGCCGTGGGCATCGACCTGGTCGTCGCCGACCTCGCCGAGGGCCTGCCCGAGGGCGAGTTCTTCGGCGTGGTCCTGACCCAGGTCGGCGTCGACGGGGACGTCGCCGACCTGGCGGAGCGCACGGAGCAGGCCCACGCGCAGGGCGCGCTGGTGGCCGTCGCCACCGACCTGCTGGCCCTCACCCTCCTGCGCTCCCCGGGGGAGCAGGGCGCGGACATCGCCGTCGGCTCCGCCCAGCGCTTCGGGGTGCCCCTGTTCTTCGGCGGGCCCCACGCCGCGTTCATGGCCTGCCGCAAGGGCCTGGAGCGCAATCTGCCCGGCCGCCTGGTGGGCGTCTCGGTGGACTCCTCCGGCCGGCCGGCCTACCGCCTGGCGCTGCAGACCCGCGAGCAGCACATCCGCCGCGAGAAGGCCACCTCCAACATCTGCACGGCCCAGGCGCTGCTGGCCATCGTCGCCGGCGCCTACGCCGCCTACCACGGCGCGGACGGGCTGCGCGCCATCGCCGAGCGCGTGCACGGGCTCGCCGCGCGGCTGGCCGAGGGGCTCTCCGCCGCCGGGGTGCCGGTGGTGCACGGCACGTTCTTCGACACCGTCCTGGCCGAGGTGCCCGGCCGCGCCGACGCGGTCGTCGCGGCCGCCGCCGAGCGCGGCGTCAACGTCCGCCGGGCCGACGCCGACCACGTGTCCGTCTCGGTGGGGGAGCCGCACGACGAGCGCGACGTTGACGCGGTGCTGGCCGCCTTCGGGGCCTCCGCCCCCGCGGACGGGACCGCCGGCTGGGACCTGCCGGCCGCGCTGCTGCGCACCGACTCCTACCTCGCCCACCCGGTGTTCACCCTGCACCGCTCCGAGACCGCGATGATGCGCTGGCTGCGCTCCCTCGCGGACAAGGACCTGGCCCTGGACCGGACCATGATCCCGCTGGGCTCCTGCACCATGAAGCTCAACGCGGCCGCGGAGATGGAGCCCATCAGCTGGCCCGAGTTCGCCTCGATCCACCCGCTGGCCCCCGAGGAGCAGACCGTCGGCTACCGGGAGCTCATCGCCCAGCTGGAGTCCTGGCTCGCGGAGATCACCGGCTACGCCGCCGTGTCCGTCCAGCCCAACGCCGGGTCGCAGGGGGAGCTCGCCGGTCTGCTGGCGATCCGCCGCTACCACCTCTCCCGCGGGGACGACCGGCGCACCACCATCCTCATCCCGTCCTCCGCCCACGGCACCAACGCGGCGTCCGCGGTGCTCGCCGACCTGAAGGTCGTGGTGGTGGCCACGGCCGCGGACGGCTCCGTGGACCTGGACGACCTCGAGGCGAAGATCGCGGCCGTGGGGGACGAGCTCGCGGGGATCATGATCACCTACCCCTCCACGCACGGGGTGTTCGAGGAGCAGGTCACCGCCGTCTGCGCGGCCGTGCACGACGCCGGCGGGCAGGTCTACGTGGACGGCGCCAACCTCAACGCCCTCATGGGCCTGGCCCGTCCCGGCCGCTTCGGCGGGGACGTCTCCCACCTGAACCTGCACAAGACCTTCTGCATCCCGCACGGGGGCGGCGGACCCGGGGTGGGGCCGGTGGCGGTCGCCGAGCACCTGGTGCCGTTCCTGCCCGAGGACCCCGCCGCCGCGGACGCGGGCGCGGGCGCCGAGACCTTCCCCGTCTCCCAGGCCCGCTACGGCTCCGCGGGGGTGCTGCCGATCTCCTGGATGTACATCGCCATGGCCGGCGCCGAGGGGCTCACCGCCTCCTCGCGCACCGCGATCCTCAGCGCCAACTACGTCTCGGCCCGGCTCGCGGACGTCTTCCCGACGCTGTACACCGGCCCCGGCGGGCTCGTGGCCCACGAGTGCATCCTCGACCTGCGCCCCCTCACCAAGGCCTCCGGGGTCACCGCCGAGGACGTGTGCAAGCGGCTGGTCGACTACGGCTTCCACGCCCCCACGCTCGCGTTCCCCGTGGCCGGCACCCTCATGGTCGAGCCCACCGAGTCGGAGAACCTCGCCGAGCTGGACCGCTTCGTGGCCGCGATGCGCTCGATCCACGCCGAGATGCAGGCCGTGGCCGACGGCGAGGTGGCGCTCGAGGACTCCGTGCTCCGCTACGCCCCGCACACCGCGGAGGTGCTCACGGCCGACTCCTGGGAGCGCGCCTACCCGCGCTCCCAGGCCGCCTACCCCCTGCCCGAGCTGCGGCTGGCGAAGTACTGGGTGCCCGTGGGCCGGGTGGAGAACGCCGCCGGGGACCGCAACCTGGTCTGCAGCTGCCCGCCGATCGAGGCCTTCGCCTCGGCCGCGCCGGCGGAGGCCGCCCGATGAGCCCCCGCACCACTCCGCTGGAGGCCGCCCACCGGGAGGCCGGTGCCGTGAGCACCGACTTCGGCGGCTGGCAGATGCCCCTCAAGTACGGCAACGACGTCGCCGAGCACCACGCGGTGCGCCGGGCCGCCGGGGTCTTCGACCTGTCCCACATGGGCGAGATCGCCGTGGAGGGCCCGCACGCGGCCGCGTTCCTGGACGCGGCGGTCGTCGCCCGGATGAGCGCCGTGGCCCCCGGCCGGGCGAAGTACTCGCTCCTCGTCGACGAGGCCGGCCGGGTCCTGGACGACCTCATCACCTACCGCCTGGCCGAGGACCGGTTCCTGGTGGTGCCCAACGCGGCGAACACGGCGACCGTGCTGCGGGCGCTGGAGGAGCGCGCGGACGGCCACGACGTCGCGGTCGAGGACCGCACGGAGGCCACCGCCCTGGTGGCCGTCCAGGGCCCCGCGGCCCACGACACGCTGCTCGCCGCCGGCTGCGCCGACCCGGACGCCGTGCGGGAGCTGGGGTACTACGCCTGCACGACCACCGAGGTCGCCGGGGCGCCCGCGCTCGTGGCCCGCACCGGGTACACGGGCGAGGACGGCTTCGAGCTCTACGTGGCCCCCGAGCACGCGCGCACCGTGTGGGACGCGCTGCTCGCGGCGGGGGAGGACCGCGGGGTCGTGCCCGCCGGGCTCGCCGCCCGCGACTCGCTGCGCCTCGAGGCGGGGATGCCGCTGTACGGCCACGAGCTCGGCCCGGACATCACGCCGTTCGAGGCCGGGCTGGGCCGGCTCGTGGAGGCGGCGCTGCGGAGCAAGGGCGATTTCGTGGGGCGGGCGGCGCTCGAGGAGCAGGCGGCCGCGCCCCCGGCCCGGGTGCTGGTGGGCCTGCGGGGGCTCACCCGCCGCCCCGTCCGGGCCGGCAACACGGTGCTCGCCGGGGACGAGACGGTCGGCGAGGTCACCAGCGGCGTCCCGTCACCGACCCTCGGCCACCCGGTGGCCATGGCCCTCGTGCGGCCGGCGGCGCTGGAGGCCGGGGTCCCGCTCGAGGCCGACGTGCGGGGCCGCCGCGCCCCCGTGGAGGTCGTCGGGCTGCCCTTCTATCGCCGCAGCTGAGACGCACGGCACGAAATTCCTCATCCTACGGCCGGTGGGCGCCCGCGTCCACCGGCCGGGTGGACAGACCGGCCGCTCCGGCCTATGCTGGATATTTGCGTTGTCCCTCATTCTGCGTGCCTTCATATAGCGGTGGGCACCCCCGGGGCGCGAACCAGCGGCTCAGCGCGCTGGCCCGCGCACACCCGTAACCCCGATCTCGGGAACTGCGCGATTCAACTGCAGGTCTGTGGAAGGAATCCATCTTGGTCGCCTCGAGCACCGATTCGAACGTAACCGCTAACCGCCCGGCCGACGGGAACCTCCCGCGCCGCATCTCCTTCGCCAAGATCCACGAACCGCTGGACGTGCCGAACCTGCTGGCCCTCCAGACGGACAGCTTCGACCGTCTCGTCGGCAACGAGCGCTGGCAGGCCCGCGTCCAGCAGGCCGTCGAGAGCGGTGAGCAGGGCATCGCCCGCACCTCCGGGCTCTCCGACATCTTCGAGGAGATCTCCCCGATCGAGGACTTCCAGGGCACCATGTCCCTGTCCTTCTCGGAGCCGGAGTTCTACGAGCCCAAGTACACCATGGACGAGTGCAAGGACCGGGACGCCACGTACTCGGCGCCCCTGTACGTCAAGGCCGAGTTCATGAACAACAACACGGGCGAGATCAAGCAGCAGACCGTGTTCATGGGCGACTTCCCGCTGATGACCGAGAAGGGCACCTTCGTCATCAACGGCACCGAGCGTGTCGTCGTGTCCCAGCTCGTCCGCTCCCCGGGCGCCTACTTCGAGCGCGGCCAGGACCGCACCTCGGACAAGGACATCTACTCCGCCAAGATCATCCCCTCCCGCGGGGCCTGGTTCGAGCTGGAGATCGACAAGCGGGACCAGGTGGGCGTGCGCCTGGACCGCAAGCGCAAGCAGTCCGTCACCGTGCTGCTCAAGGCCCTGGGCTGGAGCGAGTCCCGCATCCTCGAGGAGTTCGGGGAGTTCGACTCGATCCGCGCCACCCTCGAGAAGGACACCGTCGACTCGCGCGAGGACGCGCTGCTGGACATCTACCGCAAGCTGCGCCCGGGGGAGCCCCCCACGGTCGACGCCGCGCAGGCGCTGCTGGACAACATGTACTTCAACGCCAAGCGCTACGACCTCGCCAAGGTGGGTCGCTACAAGATCAACCGGAAGCTGGGCCTGGACAAGGCGTTCGAGGACGAGGACGCCTCGGTGCTGTCCGTCGACGACATCGTCGCGATGATCCGCTACCTCGTGACCCTGCACGCCGGCGGCGGCACCATCCAGGGCGTGCGCAACGGCGAGGCCCGGGAGATCGTCGTGGACGTCGACGACATCGACCACTTCGGCAACCGCCGCATCCGCGCGGTCGGCGAGCTGATCGAGAACCAGATCCGCACCGGGCTCTCCCGCATGGAGCGGGTCGTGCGCGAGCGCATGACCACCCAGGACGTGGAGGCGATCACCCCGCAGACCCTGATCAACATCCGTCCCGTCGTGGCGGCGATCAAGGAGTTCTTCGGCACCTCGCAGCTGTCGCAGTTCATGGACCAGAACAACCCGCTGGCGGGGCTGACCCACAAGCGGCGCCTGTCCGCGCTGGGCCCGGGCGGTCTCTCCCGCGACCGCGCCGGCATGGAGGTCCGTGACGTCCACCCCTCGCACTACGGCCGCATGTGCCCGATCGAGACCCCTGAGGGCTCCAACATCGGCCTCATCGGCTCGCTGGCGACCTACGGGCGGATCAACCCGTTCGGCTTCATCGAGACCCCGTACCGCAAGGTCGTGGAGGGCGTGGTGACCGACGACGTCGAGTACCTCACCGCCGACGACGAGCGCGGCGTCACGATCGCGCAGGCCAACGCCCCGCTGACCACCGACAACCGGTTCGCCGAGGACGCCGTGCTCGCGCGCGCCGCCGACGGCTCGGGCGAGGCCGTGCTGGTCGACCCGACCGCCGTGCAGTTCATGGACGTGTCCCCGCGGCAGATGGTGTCCGTGGCGACCGCGCTCATCCCGTACCTCGAGCACGACGACGCCAACCGCGCGCTCATGGGCGCCAACATGCAGCGCCAGGCCGTGCCGCTGCTCGAGTCCGAGGCCCCGCTCGTGGGCACCGGCATGGAGCGCTACGCGGCCCTGGACGCCGGCGACTCGGTGCTGGCCCGCAAGGCCGGCGTGGTCGAGGAGGTCTCCGCCAACCTGGTGCGCGTGCTCAACGACGACGGGACGACCACCGTCTACCCGATCAACAAGTTCACGCGCTCCAACCCGGGCAACACCTACAACCAGCGCGTGATCGTCTCCGAGGGCGAGCGCGTCGAGGAGCGCTCGGTCATCGCCGACGGCCCCTCCACGGACCAGGGCGAGCTGGCCCTGGGCAAGAACCTGCTGGTGGCCTACATGTCCTGGGAGGGCCTCAACTACGAGGACGCGATCATCCTCTCCCAGCGGATGGTCTCCGAGGACGTGCTCACCTCGATCCACATCGAGGAGCACGAGATCGACGCCCGCGACACCAAGCTGGGCGCCGAGGAGATCACCCGGGACATCCCCAACGTGTCCGAGGAGGTGCTGTCCGCCCTCGACGAGCGCGGCATCATCCACATCGGCGCCGAGGTGCAGGCCGGCGACATCCTGGTCGGCAAGGTCACGCCCAAGGGCGAGACCGAGCTGACCCCGGAGGAGCGGCTGCTGCGCGCGATCTTCGGCGAGAAGTCCCGCGAGGTGCGCGACACGTCCCTGAAGGTGCCCCATGGCGAGTCCGGCACCGTCATCGGCGTGCGCGTCTTCGACCGCGACGACGAGGACGACGACCTGCCCGCGGGCGTCAACCAGGTGGTCCGGGTGTACGTGGCGCAGAAGCGCAAGATCACCGACGGCGACAAGCTCGCCGGCCGGCACGGCAACAAGGGCGTCATCTCGAAGATCCTGCCGCTGGAGGACATGCCGTTCCTGGAGGACGGCACCCCGGTGGACATCATCCTCAACCCGCTGGGCGTGCCCGGCCGCATGAACCTGGGGCAGGTCCTCGAGGTGCACACCGGCTGGCTGGCCAAGCAGGGCTGGACCATCGAGGGCGACCCCGAGTGGCTGGACCGGCTGCCGAACTTCCCGAAGCAGTCGGGTCCCACGAACGTGGCGACCCCGGTGTTCGACGGCGCGCGCGAGGAGGAGATCTTCGACCTCCTCGACCACACCAACCCGACCCGCGACGGCGTGCGCCTGATCGACCGGTCCGGCAAGGCCCGGCTGTTCGACGGACGCTCCGGCGAGCCGTTCCCCGACCCGGTGTCGGTGGGCTACCAGTACATCCTGAAGCTGCACCACCTGGTCGACGACAAGATCCACGCGCGCTCGACCGGCCCGTACTCCATGATCACCCAGCAGCCGCTGGGCGGTAAGGCGCAGTTCGGCGGCCAGCGCTTCGGCGAGATGGAGGTCTGGGCGCTCGAGGCGTACGGCGCCGCCTACACGCTGCAGGAGCTGCTGACGGTCAAGTCCGACGACGTGCACGGGCGCGTGAAGGTCTACGAGGCCATCGTCAAGGGCGAGAACATCCCCGAGCCGGGTGTTCCCGAGTCCTTCAAGGTGCTCATCAAGGAGATGCAGTCGCTGTGCCTGAACGTCGAGGTGCTCTCGGCCGACGGCAACACCATCGAGATGCGCGATTCGGATGACGAGGTCTTCCGGGCGGCCGAGGAACTGGGCATCGATCTCTCGCACTCCGAGCCCAGCTCGGTCGAAGAGGTCTGAGACCCTCCGTTCCACCCCCGACGAGACGTCAAACTTTCCAGAGAAAGAGATAAAGGACCCTCATGTCCAACGAATCTTCACTTGGCCTCATGCGGATCGGTCTTGCCACCGCGGAGGACATCCGGACCTGGTCGTACGGCGAGGTCAAGAAGCCGGAGACCATCAACTACCGCACGCTCAAGCCGGAGAAGGACGGCCTGTTCTGCGAGAAGATCTTCGGCCCCACCCGGGACTGGGAGTGCTACTGCGGCAAGTACAAGCGGGTGCGCTACAAGGGCATCATCTGCGAGCGCTGCGGCGTGGAGGTCACCCGTGCCAAGGTGCGCCGTGAGCGCATGGGCCACATCGAGCTCGCCGCTCCCGTGACCCACATCTGGTACTTCAAGGGCGTGCCCTCGCGGCTGGGCTACCTGCTGGACCTCGCCCCGAAGGACCTCGAGAAGGTCATCTACTTCGCGGCGTACATGATCACCTCGGTGGACGAGGACGCCCGCCACGACGACCTGCCCAACCTGCAGGCCGCCGTGGACCGGGAGAAGGCCCAGATGGAGGCCACCCGCGACGCCGACATCGCCGCGATCGCCCGTGACCTCGAGGCCGAGCTCGGCCGCGTCGAGGAGGAGGGCGGCAAGGCCGCCGAGAAGCGCAAGCTCCGCGACTCCGCCGACCGCCAGATGGCCAACGTGCGCAAGCGCGCCAACCTGGAGATCGACCGCCTCGAGCAGGTCTGGGACCGCTTCAAGAACCTCAAGGTCAACGACCTCGAGGGCGACGAGGCGCTCTACCGCGTGATGGTGGACCGCTACGGCATGTACTTCGAGGGCTCGATGGGCGCCGAGGCGATCAAGAAGCGCCTGGAGACCTTCGACCTCGAGGCGGAGGCCGAGTCCCTGCGCGAGACCATCGCCACGGGCAAGGGCCAGCGCAAGACCCGTGCCCTGAAGCGGCTGAAGGTCGTCAACGCGTTCCTGACCACGGACAACTCCCCGCTGGGCATGGTCCTGGACGCCGTCCCGGTGATCCCGCCGGAACTGCGCCCCATGGTCCAGCTCGACGGCGGCCGCTTCGCCACCTCGGACCTCAACGACCTCTACCGGCGCGTGATCAACCGCAACAACCGCCTCAAGCGGCTGCTGGACCTCGGCGCCCCGGAGATCATCGTCAACAACGAGAAGCGGATGCTCCAGGAGGCCGTGGACTCGCTGTTCGACAACGGCCGCCGCGGCCGCCCGGTCACCGGGCCGGGCAACCGTGCGCTGAAGTCGCTGTCCGACATGCTCAAGGGCAAGCAGGGCCGGTTCCGCCAGAACCTGCTCGGCAAGCGCGTCGACTACTCGGGCCGCTCGGTCATCGTGGTCGGCCCGCAGCTGAAGCTGCACCAGTGCGGCCTGCCCAAGCAGATGGCGCTCGAGCTGTTCAAGCCGTTCGTGATGAAGCGGCTCGTGGACCTCAACCACGCGCAGAACATCAAGTCGGCCAAGCGGATGGTCGAGCGCTACCGCCCCCAGGTGTGGGACGTGCTGGAGGAGGTCATCACCGAGCACCCCGTGCTGCTCAACCGTGCCCCCACCCTGCACCGTCTGGGCATCCAGGCGTTCGAGCCGCAGCTCGTCGAGGGCAAGGCCATCCAGCTCCACCCGCTCGTGTGCGGCGCGTTCAACGCCGACTTCGACGGCGACCAGATGGCCGTGCACCTGCCCCTGTCCCCGGAGGCCCAGGCCGAGGCCCGCATCCTGATGCTGTCCTCGAACAACATCCTGAAGCCCTCGGACGGCAAGCCGATCGCCCTGCCCTCGCAGGACATGATCATCGGCCTGTACCACCTCACCACCGTCCGCGAGGGCGAGGTGGGGGAGGGCCGCTCGTTCTCCTCCGTGGCCGAGGCGATCATGGCCCACGACGCGGGCAAGCTGCACCTGAACGCCCTGTGCCGGATCGAGCTGGACGACTTCGTGCCGTTCGAGGGCTGGACCGCACCCGAGGGCTGGGAGCCGGGCCGTCCGGTCCTGGTGGAGACCACCCTGGGCCGCGTGCTGTTCAACGACACGCTGCCGGAGGACTACCCCTGGGACGAGGCCGTCGCGGACAAGAAGCACCTGTCCGCGCTGGTCAACGACCTCGCGGAGCGGTACCCGATGGTGACCGTGGCGCACACGCTGGACGAGCTCAAGGACGCCGGGTTCCACTGGGCGGCCCGCTCGGGCGTGACCGTGGCGATCTCCGACATCGCCACCCCGCCGGAGAAGCCCGCCATCATGGAGGGCTACGAGGCGCAGGCCGCGAAGATCCAGGGCCAGTACGACCGCGGTCTGATCGACGACGACGAGCGCCGCTCGGAGCTCATCGACATCTGGACCAAGGCCACCGACGAGGTCGCCGAGGCCATGCAGGCCAACCTCTCGCCGCTGAACACCATCAACCGCATGGTGTCCTCCGGCGCCCGAGGCAACTGGATGCAGGTCCGCCAGATCGCCGGCATCCGCGGGCTCGTGTCCAACCCGAAGGGCGAGATCATGCCCCGCCCGATCAAGTCCTCGTACCGCGAGGGCCTGTCGGTGCTGGAGTACTTCATCGCGACCCACGGTGCCCGCAAGGGCCTGGCCGACACCGCGCTGCGCACGGCGAACTCGGGCTACCTGACCCGTCGCCTGGTGGACGTCTCCCAGGACGTCATCGTGCGCGAGGCGGACTGCATGACGGAGCGCGGCCTGAACCTGCCGCTCGCCGACGTGGCGGAGACCGGTGCGCGCACCCTGCACGAGGACATCGAGAACACCGTGCACGGCCGCGTGCTCGCGGTGGACGCGGTGGACGCGAACGGGGAGATCCTCGCCTCGGCCGGCACGGACCTCTCCGACCCGCTGATCCACGCGCTGTTCAACGGCGGGATCGACACGGTGCGCGTGCGCTCCGTGCTGACCTGCGAGTCCGCGGTCGGCGTGTGCGCGGCGTGCTACGGCCGCTCCCTGGCGTCCAACCAGCTTGTGGACATCGGCGAGGCGGTGGGCATCATCGCCGCGCAGTCGATCGGCGAGCCGGGCACCCAGCTCACGATGCGCACCTTCCACACCGGTGGTGTGGCGTCCTCGGACGGTGACATCACCCAGGGTCTGCCCCGTATCCAGGAGCTCTTCGAGGCCCGCACGCCCAAGGGCGTCGCGCCGATCTCGGAGGTCGCCGGGCGGGTGAGCCTCGAGGACACCGAGAAGTCGCTGAAGGTCGTCGTGACCCCGGACAACGGGGACGAGGCGATCGGCTACCCGGTGCTGCGCCGCGCCAAGCTGCTCGTCACCGAGGGCGACCACGTCGAGGTCGGCCAGCAGCTGGTCTCGGGCGCCGTCGACCCCAAGGAGGTGCTGCGCATCCGCGGTCCGCGGCAGGCGCAGAAGCACCTCGTGGACGAGGTGCAGCGCGTGTACCGCTCGCAGGGCGTGGGCATCCACGACAAGCACGTGGAGGTCATCGTGCGGCAGATGCTGCGCCGCGTGACGATCATCGAGTCCGGCGAGACGGACCTGCTGCCGGGCGAGCTCGTCGAGAACGTCCGCTTCCTGGAGGCCAACCGGAAGGCGGTGGCCGAGAGCACCCGGCCCGCCGCCGGCCGACCGGAGCTGATGGGCATCACCAAGGCCTCGCTGGCCACCGACTCGTGGCTGTCGGCCGCGTCCTTCCAGGAGACCACCCGCGTGCTCACGCAGGCGGCCATGGAGGGCAAGTCCGACCCGCTGGTGGGCCTCAAGGAGAACGTGATCATCGGCAAGCTGATCCCGGCCGGCACCGGGCTCGCGCGGTACAACAACATCGACGTGGAGCCGACGGACGAGGCGAAAGCCTCGCTGTTCACGGAGCCGGGGGCGTTCTCGGACTTCAGCTACGCGGAGGAGAACTCCGCGCCGGCCGAGTTCCAGGCGATCCCGCTGGAGGACTACGACTTCGGGTCCAACTGAGGTCGGCGTCCTGCCAGGGACGTGATCACGCGGTGATCAGCACGGCAGGGCGCACGCCGGGCGCGCCGCCCGGCGTGCGCCCTCCGCCTCCGGAAAGGAACCAGCAGGACCATGGCCAACTCACCCAGCGGGGAGTCCGTGCTCGAGCGCGCGGACCGCATCCTCGCGGCCTTCACGGCGGAGGAGCCCCGGCTGACCGGGGCCGGCATCGCCGCCCGCACCGGACTGCCCCCGGCCACGGCCCACCGCCTGGTGCGGGAGATGGCCCGCCGGGGGTGGCTCGACCGCGTCGAGGGCGGGCGCTACGTCGTCGGCACCCGGCTGTGGGAGCTGGCCAACCGCTCCTCCCGGGAGCTCGGCCTGGCGCAGGCCGCCCGGCCGTTCATGGGGGACATCCACGCGGTGCTGCGCCAGCACGTGCAGCTCGGCATCGTGGAGGGCCGGGAGGTGCTGCTGGTGGAACGGCTGTCCCACCCGCGGGCGGTGCCCGTCCGGTCCGCGGTGGCGGGACGGCTGCCCCTGCACCTGTCGGCCACGGGTCTGGTGCTGCTGGCCCACGCCGCCGAGGAGTTCCGGGAGAGCTACCTCGAGGGCCCGCTCCCCGCGCTCACCGAGCTCTCGCCCACGGACCCGGGGGTGCTCGCGGAGGAGCTCGCCCGCATCCGGAGCGCCGGGCACGCCCTGCAGACGGGCTACCTCGAGACGGACACGGCCGGCATCGCCGTCCCCGTGCGCGGCCGGGGCGAACAGGTGGTGGCGGGGCTGGGGGTGATCACGCCCGCCGGCGACCCCGCCGCCCGGGCCGGGGCCATCGTCCAGGCCCTGCACACCGCGGCGCACGGCATCCGGCGCACGCTGCGGCAGACCCGCCGGGACACGGCCGAGTGAGCGGCCCGCTCCTGTCCCGTTGAACGGGAGCCCTGTGGTGGCCCCCACAGGGCGCTGAGAGACTGGACACATCCCGTCCGCCGTCCCAGGAGCACCCATGAGCACCGAGCGCACCGTTTCCTCGACCCGCGTCGGCATCGTCGGCGCCGGCCCGGCGGGGCTCATGCTCGCCCATCTCCTGGACCGGGCCGGGATCGACAGCATCGTGGTGGAGAAGCGCGACCGGGACACGATCCACGCCACCCACCGCGCCGGCATCCTGGAGGCCGCCACGGTGCGGATGCTCACCGAGACGGGCGTGGACGGGCGCGTGCTCACCGAGGGCCACGAGCACCGGGGCACCGTCCTGCGCTTCCAGGGCGAGAGCCACCGCATCGACTTCCAAAACCTCGTCGGCCACTCCGTGTGGCTCTACCCGCAGAACGAGGTGTTCTGGGACCTGGCCGCGGCCCGCGAGCGCGACGGCGGGGACGTCCGCTGGTCGGTCACGGACACCGAGGTCCTCGACCTGGACACGGACCGGCCGCGGATCCGCTTCACCGACGCCGAGGGCGCGCCGTGCGAGGTCCGCTGCGACGTCCTCGTGGGCGCCGACGGATCCCAGAGCGTCTGCCGCCGCGCGATCCCGGAGCACGCGCGCACCGACAACTTCGTCGAGTACCCCTTCGCGTGGTTCGGCATCCTCACCGAGGCCCCGCCGAGCGCCCCCGAGCTCATCTACGCGAACTCCGAGCACGGCTTCGCCCTGATCTCCTCGCGCAGCGAGAGCGTCCAGCGCATGTACTTCCAGTGCGACCCGGAGGAGGACGTCGCCCAGTGGGACGACGAGCGGATCTGGGCCGAGCTGCAGCGCCGCGTCGACGGACCGGACGGTCTGCGGCTGCAGCAGGGGCCGATCTTCGACAAGACCGTGCTGAAGTTCCGCTCCTACGTCTGCGAGCCGCTGCGCCACGGCCGCCTCTTCCTCGTGGGCGACGCCGGCCACACGGTGCCGCCGACCGGGGCGAAGGGGCTGAACCTGGCGTTCTGTGACGTCCGCGCCCTGGCCCCGGCGCTGATCGGCTTCTTCCGGGACGGCGACGACTCCGGGCTGGCCGGCTATTCGGCCACCGCCCTGGAGCGGGTCTGGAAGGCGCAGAACTTCTCCTACTGGGCGACCAACCTGCTGCACGCCCAGCCGGGGGAGAACCCCTTCCACCAGAAGCGCCGGCACGGGGAGTTCACCGCGATCACCTCGTCCGCCCGCGGCGCCGCCTACTTCGCCGAGTGCTACACCGGCTGGCCCGAGGACTGACCCGCAGCTGTCGCCCGGCACCGCCCGCTGTGTTCGCATCACGAACACTTGTACGAAGAGCGCACCGATGCGCTAGAGTGCGGAGAGTCCTCCACCGGGACGGCCGTCCGGTGCGGCAGCCCTCCTGCACCAGCGCAGCCACCCCGCAACAGAGGAGTTGAACCATGGCAGAGGAAGACCAGGACGCGCTCGAGGGCGCCTTCGAGCCGGTCTCGTGGACCCGGGGCGCCGACGACGCGGCCGAGACCCAGGCGGAGCTGAGCCGGGAGATGGACCGGATCGGTGAGGAGTACGCCGCCTCGGGGGCCGCAGAGACGCAGCCCCGCCTGGACTACGCGCCCTACCGCAGCTCGGTGCTGCGCCACCCCACCAAGGACCTGCACCACGCGGACCCGGAGACCATCGAGCTGCACGCCCCCGCCTTCGGCGACCGGGACGTGCACGTGCTCGAGTCGGACCTGACCGTCCAGGCGCAGGGGGAGCCCATCGGCGAGCGGATCAAGATCCGCGGGCGGGTCCTCGACGGCGACGGCCGCCCGGTGCGCCGCCAGCTGGTGGAGATCTGGCAGGCCAACGCCGCCGGGCGCTACATCCACAAGCGCGACCAGCACCCGGCGCCCGTCGACCCGAACTTCACGGGCGTGGGCCGGTGCCTCACCGGCGAGGACGGCTCCTACGAGTTCGTCACCATCAAGCCCGGCCCCTACCCCTGGAAGAACCACCGCAACGCGTGGCGTCCCGCGCACGTGCACTTCTCCCTGTTCGGCACGGACTTCACCCAGCGGATGATCACCCAGATGTACTTCCCGAACGACCCGCTGTTCGACCTCGACCCGATCTACCGGTCGATCGTCGACCCCGCGGCCCGCGAGCGGCTCGTGGCGCGGTACGACCACGAGATCTCCGAGCACGAGTGGCTGCTCGGCTACCGGTGGGACATCGTGCTCAGCGGCTCCCACCGCACCTGGACGGAAGGCGACTCCGATGCATGAGACCCCCACGAGGACCCAGCTGCCGGCCACCCCCGGCCAGACCGTCGGGCCGTTCTTCGGCTACGCGCTGCCCTACGAGGGCGGCGAGCAGCTCGTGCCGTTGGGGCACCCGCAGGCGGTGCGCCTGCACGGGGACGTCGTCGACGGCCACGGGGCGCCGGTGCCCGACGCCCTGCTGGAGATCTGGCAGGCCGACGGCAACGGCGCGGTCCCTTCCGCGCCGGGCTCGTTGCGGCGGGACGGCTGGACCTTCACCGGCTTCGGCCGCGCGGCCGTGGACCACGCAGGGCACTACACCTTCACGACCGTCGACCCCGGCCCGACCGAGCCGGGCCGGGCACCGTTCATCGCGCTGACCCTCTTCGGCCGCGGCGTCACGAACCGGCTGTTCACCCGCGTCTACCTGCCGGAGGACGCCGAGGCGCTGGCGCAGGACCCGCTGCTGGTCTCGCTGCCGCAGGAGCGCCGCCGCACCCTGATCGCCCAGCGGGAGGCCGACGGCTCCCTGCGCTTCGACCTGCGGCTGCAGGGGGAGGGGGAGACCGTCTTCCTCACCTATCCCCGCCACGAGCCGTGACCCGCCACCAGCAGTGACCTCCCCGCACAGGGGGCCCGGCCGGACCGGGCCCCCGTGCGGGGAGCCGCCCCCACCGCACCGGCGCCGGCCGGCCGACCACCCAGGAGGACCCGCATGACCGACGTCGGGCTGCTCAGCCCCGGAGCCCACCGCGGCGCCGCGGCCACGGACGACACCGCGGTCCTCCAGGCGCTGCTCGACGCCGAGGCCGCCTGGGTCGCCGCCCAGGCCGGGGCCGGACTGGCCCCGGCGGCCGCCGCCGACGCCGCCCGGGCGGCCGCCCGGGCCGAGGACTACGACGCCGCGGACCTGGCCCGGCGGGCCGAGGGCGGCGGCAACCCGGTCATCCCGCTGCTGGCCGACTACCGCCGCCGGCTGGGGCGGCTCGACCCGGACGCGGTGCGCTTCGTCCACCGCGGGCTGACCAGCCAGGACGTCATGGACACCGCGATGATGCTGGTCGTCCGCCGCGCCGCCGAACCCCTCACCCGGGACCTGCGCGCTGCCCAGGACGCCCTGGCCCGCCTCGCCGACGAGCACCGCGGCACGGTCCAGGCCGCCCGCACCCTCACCCAGCACGCCCTGCCCACCACCTTCGGGCTCAAGGCGGCCGGCTGGCTCGCCGGGCTGCAGGACCTCGAGGAGGACCTCGCCGAGCTCGCCCGGCCCCCGCTGGCCTGCGGCGGGGCCGCCGGAACCCTCGCCGGGACCGTGGCCCTCTTCCCCGGCGCCCCGGACGCCGCGCAGCAGGCCCTGGACCTCGCCGGGGCCTGGGCCGGGGAGCTCGGCCTGGACCGCCCGCCCCACGTGTGGCACACCGCCCGACGGCCCGTGCTGCGGGCCGCCCACGCCTTCGCGGCCGTCTGCGCGGCGCTGGGCCGGATCGCCAACGACGTGCTGCTGCTCTCCCGGCCCGAGCTCGGGGAGCTGCGCGAGCCGGCCGCCGCCGGCCGGGGCGTGTCCTCCGCGATGCCGCAGAAGCAGAACCCGGTGCTGTCGGTGCTGCTCAAGCGCACCGCGCTCACCGCGCCGCAGCTCGTGGCCCAGCTCCACGTCGCGGCCGCCGCGGTCGTGGACGAGCGCCCCGACGGAGCCTGGCACGCCGAGTGGCCCGCCCTGCGGGAGCTCGCCCGGCTGGCCGTCGCGGCGTCCTCGCACGCGGCCGAGCTCACCGCCGGGCTGGGCGTGGACGCCTCCCGGATGCGGGCCCACCTCGAGGCCTCCGGTCCCGGGGTGCTCGCCGAGCGGATCAGCGCCGCGCTCGCCCCGCTGCTGCCGCCCGCGGCGGACGGCAGCACGGGCGCGCAGCAGGTGCAGGCGGCCGTGCGGGAGCACGCCACCGACCGGCAGGCCCTGGAGGAGGCCCTGCTCCGGCTCGCCGCGGGCACCACCCTGCCCGACGGGACACCGGTGGACGGAACCACCGTGGCCGGGCTGCTGGAGCCCACCGGCTACCTCGGCGCCCACGACCTGCTGATCGACCGCGTGCTCGAGCGCCACCGCCGCACCGCCGGAAGCCCCCCGCCCGCCGCCCGCCCGACCCCAGGAGCACCCGCATGAGCGTCCCCGCCCTGACCCTCGTCGAGTTCACCGACCGCCCGGCCCCCTCGGCGCACGCGCCGCTGGTCGTGCTCGGGCCCTCCCTCGGCACTTCCGTGACCTCGCTGTGGTCGGCCACCGCCCGCGCGCTCGAGGGCGACTACCGGGTGGTCGGCTGGGACCTGCCCGGCCACGGCGCCTCGCCGGCCTGCCCGGGAGCCTTCGGCATGGCCGAGCTCGCCCAGGGGGTGCTCGATGCCGTCGACCGCTTCCAGGAGGCGACCTCGGTCGAACGACCGTTCTTCTACGCCGGGAACTCCGTGGGCGGCTGCGTCGGCCAGCAGCTGCTCCTCGACGCCCCCGGCCGGGTGCGCGCCGCCGTCCTGCTGGGCACCGCCGCCCGCGTCGGCGAGCCCGCCGGGTGGGCCGAGCGCGCCCGGCTCGTGGCCGCCGCCGGCACCCCCACCCAGGTCGAGGGCTCGGCCCGGCGGTGGTTCGCCCCCGGGTTCCTCCAGCGGAACCCGGTCACGGCCACGGAGCTGCTGCACGACCTGCAGGACGCGGACCGCGCCTCCTACGCCCGGGTCTGCGAGGCCCTCGGCGCCTTCGACGTCCGCGGACGGCTCGCCGCCGTGGACGCGCCCGTGCTGGCGGTGGCCGGCGCGCACGACCAGCCGGTCCCGCCCGAGGCCGTGGCGGAGCTGGCCGCCGCCACCGGCGGGCGCACCGTGGTGCTCGAGGGCGCCGCCCACCTGCTGCCCGCCGAGGCGCCGCTGGAGGTCGCCCGCCTGCTGGCCGGGCACTTCGCCGCCGTCCCCACCGACCCCGAAGGAGCCCGGGCATGAGCCAGGACCCCCGCCGAACCGAGCAGCAGGCGCACGACGAGGGCATGGCCGTGCGCCGCGAGGTGCTCTCCGACGCCCACGTGGACCGCGCCGAGGCCGGCAAGGACGCCTTCACCGCGCCGTTCCAGGACCTCATCACCCGCTACGCCTGGGGCGAGATCTGGACCCGCCCCGGACTGGACCGCAGGATGCGCAGCGCCGTCACCCTCACCGCGCTCATCGCCGCCGGGCACTGGGAGGAGTTCGAGATGCACGTGCGCGCCGCACTGCGCAACGGCCTGGCGCGGGAGGAGATCCAGGAGATCCTGCTGCAGTCGGCGATCTACCTCTCCGTGCCCTCCGCCGCCAACGCCTTCAAGCACGCGAAGCAGGTCCTCGACGCCCTCGACGCGGAGGCCGCCGGCGACTCCGTGCCCCCGGCCTCCTGACCTCCCGCCGCGCCCCGCCCGACACCCAGTGACCGGCACCCCGTGACCGACGTTCCCCGTACGCCAGGAAGGACCACCATGAGCGAGGCCTACATCTACGACGCCGTGCGCACCCCGTTCGGCCGCTTCGGCGGCGCCCTGGCCGGGGTGCGCCCCGACGACCTGGCCGCCCTGGTGATCGGCGAGCAGGTGCGGCGCGCTCCCGGGCTCGACCCGGCCGCGATCGACGAGGTGGTCCTGGGCAACGCCAACGGCGCGGGGGAGGAGAACCGCAACGTCGCCCGGATGGCCACGCTGCTGGCCGGCCTGCCGGTGGGGATCCCCGGCACCACCGTCAACCGTCTCTGCGGCTCCTCCCTGGACGCGGCGATCATCGCCTCCCGGCAGATCGGCGCCGGCGAGGCCGACGTGGTGCTCGTGGGCGGGGTCGAGTCGATGAGCCGGGCGCCCTGGGTGCTGCCGAAGACGGAGAGGCCCTACCCGGCGGGGGACCTGGCCCTGGCCTCCACCACGCTGGGCTGGCGGCTCGTGAACAAGAACATGGACCCCGAGTGGACGGTGTCCCTGGGCGAGGCCACGGAGCAGCTGGCCGAACGGCACGGGATCACCCGCGAGCGGATGGACGAGTTCGCGTTCCGCTCCCACCAGCGCACCCAGCAGGCGTGGGACGAGGGCTTCTACGACGACCTCACCGTCCCGGTGCCCGGCACGGAGCTGACCCGCGACGAGTCCGTGCGGGCCTCCTCCACCGTCGAGAAGCTGGGCGGGCTGAGGACCGTCTTCCGCACCCCGGAGCAGGGCGGCACCGTGACCGCCGGCAACGCCTCGCCGCTCAACGACGGGGCCTCGGCCGCCCTGCTGGGCTCGGAGCGGGCCGCCGAGCTCACCGGCCTGGCGCCTCTGGCCCGGATCGCCGGCCGGGGGGCCGCCGCCAACGAGCCCCAGTACTTCGGCTTCGCCCCGGTCGAGGCCGCGAACCTCGCGCTGGCCCGGGCCGGGATCGGCTGGGACGACGTCGCCGCCGTGGAGCTCAACGAGGCCTTCGCCGCCCAGTCCCTGGCCTGTCTCGACGCCTGGGGCGTCGACCCGGGCATCGTCAACCGGCACGGCGGGGCCATCGCGATCGGCCACCCGCTCGGGGCCTCCGGCACGCGGATCCTCGGCACCCTGGCGCGGTCCCTGCAGGCCTCCGGGGCCCGCTGGGGCGTGGCGGCCATCTGCATCGGCGTGGGGCAGGGGCTGGCCGTCGTGCTCGAGAACGAGAACGCCTGAGACCCCGGCCGGGCCGCACCCAGACCACCGAAGGAAGGCACACCGCATGCTGAACATCGCAGAGAGCTGCGCGCAGGCCGTGGCCCCGATCCACGACGGCGCCACCGTCATGATCGGCGGCTTCGGCGTGGCCGGCCAGCCCGTCGAGCTCATCGACGCGCTGATCGAGCACGGCGCCGGCGATCTCACCGTCGTCAACAACAACGCCGGCAACGGTGACGTGGGGCTGGCCCGGCTGATCCAGCTGGGCCGGGTCCGGAAGATCGTCTGCTCCTTCCCGCGGCAGTCCGACTCGTGGCACTTCGACGAGAAGTACCGGGCCGGGCAGATCGAGCTCGAGGTCGTGCCCCAGGGCAACCTGGCCGAGCGGATCCGCGCCGCCGGGGCCGGCATCGGGGCGTTCTTCACGCCCACCGGCTACGGCACCCCGCTGGCCGAGGGCAAGGAGGTCCGGGAGATCGACGGCCGGCACCACATCCTGGAGCACCCCCTCCGGGCCGACTTCTCCCTGACCAAGGCGCACGTCGCCGACCTGGCGGGCAACCTCGTCTACCGCAAGACGGCGCGCAACTTCGGCCCCGTCATGGCCGCCGCGGCCGGCACCTCGATCGTGCAGGTCACCGACGTCGTCGCACGCGGGGCGCTCGACCCCGAGGTCGTCGTCACCCCCGGCATCTACGTGGACACGGTCGTGCGGATCCCCGCCCCGGCCCGGACCGACCCCCGAGAGGAGCGCTGACATGAGCGAGCACACCGGCACGGACCCGAACAGCGGCACGGACCCGAGCAGCGGGACGGACCCCGGCACCGGCACGGACGGGACCGGCGGCGCGGGCCAGGACGGCACGGGCCAGGACGGCACGGGCCAGGAGCGCGCAGGCCAGGACAGCGCGGGCCAGGAGCGCGCGGGCGTCGTGCCCATGACGTCCCCGACGCCCCTGCGCCCGGAGGAGCTGGCCCGCGTCGTGGCCCGGGACATCCCGGCGGGGTCCTACGTCAACCTGGGGATCGGGCAGCCGACCCTCGTCGCCGACCACCTCACCGCGGAGGACGACGTCACCCTGCACACCGAGAACGGGATGCTCGGCATGGGCCCCGCGGCCCAGGACGAGGAGGTGGACCCCGATCTCATCAACGCCGGCAAGATCCCCGTGCTCGAGACCCCCGGGTGCTCCTACTTCCACCACGCCGACTCCTTCGCCATGATGCGCGGCGGCCACCTCGACTGCTGCGTGCTCGGGGCCTTCCAGGTCGACGTGCACGGCAACCTCGCCAACTGGCACACCGGCAACCCGGACGCGATCCCGGCCGTGGGCGGGGCGATGGACCTGGCCACCGGGGCGAAGCAGACCTTCGTGATGATGTCGTTGCAGAGCCGGGGAGGACAGGCCAAGCTGGTGGAGCGGTGCACCATGCCGCTCACCGGCGTGGGCTGCGTGTCCCGGATCTACACCGACCAGGCCGTCTTCCTCGTGGAGGCGGACGGGCTGAGCGTGCGCGAGACCTTCGGCACGAGCTTCGAGGAGCTGCGGCGGATCGTCGACGTCCCGCTGCGGCCCGCCCGCTGAGCACGGCCCGGCACCGGGTGCGCGGCGGCCCGCCGCGCACCCGCCCCAGGCTCCGAGGAGGCCACCGATGACCGAGCAGGACCGGAGCGACCCCGCGGAGGAGCGGGGGACGCCCGGGCAGTTCGTGCAGTCCCTCGCCCGCGGGCTGCAGGTGATCACCGCCTTCGACGCCCGGCACCCCCGCATGACCCTCAGCGACGTGGCCCGGCGCACCGGCCTGACCCGGGCCACCGCCCGCCGGTTCCTGCTGACGCTGGAGGAGCTGGGCTACGTCCGCACGGACGGGCGCCTGTTCGAGCTCACCCCCCGGGTGCTCCAGCTGGGCTTCTCCTACCTCTCCGCGCTGTCGCTGCCGGCCCTGGCCGGGCCGCACCTGGAGGCGCTGTCCGCGCAGGTCGAGGAGTCCACCTCCGCCTCCGTGCTGGACGGCTCCGACATCGTCTACGTGGCCCGGGTGTCCACGCACCGGATCATGACCGTGGCGATCGCCGTCGGCACCCGCTTCCCGGCCCACGCCACGTCCATGGGCCGGGTCCTGCTCGCCGGACTCGACGCCCAGCAGCTCGCCGAATACCTGCGCACGGCCCGGCTCGAGCGCCTCACCGAGCACACCCTCACGGACCCCGCCGCCCTCGAGGCCGACCTGCGGCGGGTCCGCGCCCAGGGGTGGGCGCTCGTGGACCAGGAACTGGAGATCGGCCTGCGCTCGCTCGCCGCCCCCGTCACGGACCGGGCGGGGCGCGTGGTCGCGGCCGTCAACGTGTCCATGCGCGTGGGCATGCCGGGCGCGAGCGCGGGGGACCCCGTGCGCGACGTCGTCCCGGCGCTGCTCGAGTGCGCCCGGCGGATCTCCGCGGACCTCGCCGCGACCGGGCGCTGAGCCCGCCCGGCCCCCTGTTTTCCCGGAACGGGCCGATCTGATAGGCTGTCGAGGAATTGCACGGTCGTCCGCCGGCGCTCACCAGCGCCGCCGGGGGCCGCGGGAATCCATGGCAGAACGGACTCGGTCCTCTGGTACGCGGTGTGTACCAAAATGCCATCCTTTTCGTCTGCCCACGTGCCGGCAGCGCGGACGCCGTGGTGCCTGCCCGCCGGGCCCACGCCAGGCGCTGCACCCGTTCCCGGCCCCGGCCGGTCGCGGGGGAGCCGACCATCCAGCGGGCCGCTGCCGCGGCCCGTCCAATCAGGAGACACTGTGCCTACAATCCAGCAGCTGGTCCGCAAGGGCCGGACCCCGAAGGTCGTCAAGACCAAGGCGCCCGCACTCAAGGGCAGCCCCATGAAGCGCGGTGTGTGCACCCGCGTGTACACCACCACCCCCAAGAAGCCGAACTCCGCGCTGCGCAAGGTCGCCCGCGTGAAGCTCAACGGCGGCGTCGAGGTCACGGCCTACATCCCCGGTGAGGGCCACAACCTCCAGGAGCACTCCATCGTGCTCGTCCGCGGCGGTCGCGTGAAGGACCTCCCCGGTGTCCGCTACAAGATCGTCCGCGGCGCGCTCGACACCCAGGGTGTCAAGGGCCGCCAGCAGGCCCGTTCCCGCTACGGCGCCAAGAAGGAGAAGAAGTAATGCCTCGTAAGGGTCCCGCTCCCAAGCGCCCGCTCGTCGTCGACCCGGTCTACAGCTCCCCGGTCGTCACGCAGCTGATCAACAAGGTCCTCCAGGACGGCAAGAAGTCCACCGCCGAGCGCATCGTCTACGGCGCCCTCGAGGGCGTCCGCGGCAAGACCGGCGCCGACCCCGTCGCCACCCTCAAGAAGGCGCTGGAGAACGTCAAGCCGGCCCTCGAGGTGAAGTCCCGCCGCGTCGGCGGCGCCACCTACCAGGTGCCCGTGGAGGTCAAGCCCGGCCGCGCCCAGGCCCTGTCCCTGCGCTGGCTCGTGGGCTACTCCAAGCTCCGCCGCGAGAACACCATGACGGAGCGTCTGCAGAACGAGATCCTGGACGCGTCCAACGGTCTCGGTGCCGCCGTGAAGCGCCGCGAGGACACCCACAAGATGGCGGAGTCCAACAAGGCCTTCGCCCACTACCGCTGGTAGAATCTTCTTCGGCCTGTCGGCCCCACCGGGCCGACAGGCCGCCGGCACCATCTCCTGAAGGGAAACACCGTGGCACTTGACGTGCTTACCGACCTCAAGAAGGTCCGCAACATCGGCATCATGGCCCACATCGATGCCGGGAAGACCACCACCACCGAACGCATCCTGTTCTACACCGGTATCTCCCACAAGATCGGCGAGACCCACGATGGTGCCTCCACCATGGACTGGATGGCGCAGGAGCAGGAGCGCGGCATCACCATCACGTCGGCCGCGACGTCCTGCTACTGGCACGACAACCAGATCAACATCATCGACACCCCCGGCCACGTGGACTTCACGGTCGAGGTCGAGCGCTCCCTGCGCGTGCTCGACGGCGCCGTCGCCGTCTTCGACGGCAAGGAGGGCGTCGAGCCCCAGTCGGAGACGGTCTGGCGCCAGGCCGACAAGTACGACGTCCCCCGCATCTGCTTCGTCAACAAGATGGACAAGCTGGGCGCCGACTTCTACTTCACCGTCGACACCATCATCAACCGCCTCGGCGCCAAGCCGCTGGTCATGCAGCTTCCGATCGGCTCCGAGTCCGCGTTCACCGGCGTCGTCGACCTGCTCACCATGAAGGCCTTCGTGTGGCCCGGCGACTCCAAGGGCGACGTCTCCATGGGCGCCAAGTACGAGATCGAGGACATCCCCGCCGACCTCCAGGAGCGGGCCGAGCAGTACCGCAACGAGCTGGTCGAGGCCGTGGCCGAGGCCGACGACGACCTGATGGAGAAGTACCTCGGCGGCGAGGAGCTGACCCTCGACGAGCTGAAGGCCGGCATCCGCAAGCTGACCATCAACTCCCAGGCCTACCCCGTGCTGTGCGGCTCCGCGTTCAAGAACCGCGGCGTGCAGCCGATGCTCGACGCCGTGATCGACTTCCTGCCGTCCCCGCTGGACGTGCCGAACGTCGAGGGCCACGCGCTCAACGACGAGGAGGAGATCCTCACCCGCCCGGTCGACTCGACCGCGCCGTTCTCCGCGCTCGCGTTCAAGGTCGCCACCCACCCCTTCTACGGGCAGCTGACCTACATCCGCGTGTACTCCGGCAAGGCCGGCAACGGCGACCAGGTGCTGAACTCCACCAAGGGCAAGAAGGAGCGCATCGGCAAGCTCTTCCAGATGCACTCCAACAAGGAGAACCCGGTCGACACCATCCAGGCCGGCCACATCTACGCCGCCATCGGGCTCAAGGACACCACCACGGGCGACACCCTGTGCGACATCCAGAACCCGATCGTGCTGGAGTCCATGTCCTTCCCGGACCCGGTCATCTCGGTGGCCATCGAGCCGAAGACCAAGGGCGACCAGGAGAAGCTCTCCGTCGCGATCCAGAAGCTCTCCGCCGAGGACCCCACGTTCACCGTGTCCCTCAACGAGGAGACCGGCCAGACCGAGATCGGCGGCATGGGCGAGCTCCACCTGGACATCCTGGTGGACCGCATGAAGCGCGAGTTCAAGGTCGAGGCGAACGTCGGCAAGCCCCAGGTGGCCTACCGCGAGACGATCAAGAAGGCCGTCGAGAAGATCGACTACACGCACAAGAAGCAGACCGGTGGGTCCGGTCAGTTCGCCAAGGTGCAGATGGCCTTCGAGCCGATCCCGCTGGACGCCGAGGAGCTCTACGAGTTCGACAACAAGGTCACGGGCGGCCGCGTGCCCCGCGAGTACATCCCCTCCGTGGACGCGGGCATCCAGGACGCCATGCGGCTCGGCATCCTCGCCGGCTACCCGGTCGTGGGCGTCAAGGCCACGCTGCTCGACGGCGCCTACCACGACGTCGACTCCTCCGAGATGGCGTTCAAGATCGCCGGCTCCATGGTCTTCAAGGAGGGCGCCCGCAAGGCGCAGCCCGTGCTCCTCGAGCCGCTCATGGCGGTCGAGGTGCGCACCCCCGAGGAGTACATGGGCGAGGTCATCGGCGACCTGAACTCCCGCCGCGGCCAGATCCAGTCCATGGAGGACGTCAGTGGCGTCAAGCTGGTCAGCGCCCTCGTGCCGCTGTCCGAGATGTTCGGCTACATCGGCGACCTCCGGTCCAAGACCCAGGGCCGCGCCGTGTACTCGATGCAGTTCGACAGCTACTCGGAGGTCCCGAAGGCCGTCGCCGAGGAGATCGTGCAGAAGAACCGCGGCGAGTAGGCACCACCCCTCGGCCCCGGCCGGGAATTTCATCAATCACGCACAGCCAAAGTAGACTTGCAGAGGTTTCAGTACTGCTGAGTGCCTCAGCTCCCCCCGACCAACACCCGGTGGGGTAGTGCTGAGCAAGTTTCGACAAATGTTCTAGGAGGAACAACCATGGCGAAGGCCAAGTTCGAGCGCACCAAGCCGCACGTCAACATCGGCACCATCGGCCACGTCGACCACGGCAAGACGACGCTCACGGCTGCCATCTCCAAGGTCCTGGCGGACAAGTACCCGGACCTGAACGAGCAGCGCGACTTCGGCGCCATCGACTCCGCCCCGGAGGAGAAGCAGCGCGGCATCACCATCAACATCGCGCACATCGAGTACCAGACGGAGAAGCGTCACTACGCTCACGTGGACGCCCCGGGCCACGCCGACTACGTCAAGAACATGATCACCGGTGCGGCGCAGATGGACGGCGCCATCCTCGTGGTCGCCGCCACCGACGGCCCCATGGCCCAGACCCGCGAGCACGTGCTGCTCGCCCGCCAGGTGGGCGTCCCCTACCTGCTGGTGGCCCTGAACAAGTCCGACATGGTCGACGACGAGGAGCTGCTGGACCTCGTCGAGATGGAGGTGCGCGAGCTCCTCTCCGACCAGGGCTTCGACGGCGACAACGCCCCGGTCGTGCGCGTCTCGGCCCTGAAGGCCCTCGAGGGCGACCCCGAGTGGGTCTCCAAGGTCGAGGAGCTCATGGAGGCCGTGGACGAGAACGTGCCGGACCCCATCCGCGAGATGGACAAGCCGTTCCTCATGCCGATCGAGGACGTCTTCACGATCACCGGTCGCGGCACCGTGGTGACCGGCCGTGCCGAGCGCGGCACGCTGCCGATCAACTCCGAGGTCGAGATCGTCGGCATCCGCCCGGTCCAGAAGACCACCGTCACCGGCATCGAGATGTTCCACAAGCAGATGGACGAGGCCATGGCGGGCGAGAACTGCGGCCTGCTGCTGCGCGGTCTCAAGCGTGACGACGTCGAGCGCGGCCAGGTCGTGTGCAAGACGGGTTCCATCACCCCGCACACCGACTTCGAGGCCAACGTCTACATCCTCTCCAAGGAGGAGGGCGGCCGTCACAACCCGTTCTACTCGAACTACCGTCCGCAGTTCTACTTCCGGACCACCGACGTCACCGGCGTCATCACGCTGCCCGAGGGCACCGAGATGGTCATGCCCGGCGACAACACCGAGATGACGGTCGCGCTGATCCAGCCGATCGCCATGGAGGAGGGCCTCGGCTTCGCCATCCGTGAGGGTGGCCGCACCGTGGGCTCCGGCCGCGTGACCAAGATCATCAAGTAGTCCCTCCGGGCTCCTTGCCGATCAGCAGGACCCCCGTCGCTCGCGCAGCGGCGGGGGTCCTGCCATGTCCGGGGCCGGCTCAGCCGGTGCGCTGGTGCAGGCACAGGACGTTGCCCTCGGAGTCGGTGAACCAGGCGGCCCGCATCCCCTGCGTGGTGGCCACGTGGTCCACGGTCCGCAGGCCGGGGAGGTCGTAGTCCTCGAAGCGGACGCCCCGGCCCTCGAGCTCCCGGACCGCGGCCTCGACGTCGGAGACCTCGAAGCTGGCCTGCGTCAGCTCCGACACGGGCGCGTCCGGGCGCAGCAGCAGCTGCAGACCGGTGTGCCCGTCCTCGCTGAACAGCACGCCCTCCGGTTCGGGGGCGTCACCGGGGGAGAGGCCGAGGGTCTGCTCGTAGAAGTTACGGGCGCGGTCGAGGTCCCGCACGGGCACGATCGCGACCAGTCGCGTGGTGGACAGCATGGGACCCATCTCCCCGGACGTCGGTGCACGGACACGGCCAGGATACGGCCGCCCCCGCCGGCGCGGGTCGCGGAAGCCTCACGGTTGCGGCACGGTCGGGTACGCCGTGGTGCCGGCGGTGGTGCCGGCGCCGCCGCGGGCTCGCGTGCGTTTGCACCGGGTGCCCATCTCTGGCAGGATGGACGACGTTGTTCAAGCGCCGACGTGTGCTCTCAGCGGTTCGAACCGGCACCACCCGAGAAGTCGTCGGGACCCGAAGCAGAACCGAGGGCCAGCTGCCCGAGACGCTGCCACGTACGGACCACATACAGCCCACCCCGTTCAGCGGATTCGGTGCGCCCGCGTGTGCTGCACGCGGCGACACGCCCGAGTTCGGGGGTCGGAGCTCCAGCAGGGTGAGGAACCCGGAGGATTCCGGATTCAGTCTGCGTGGAGGGGCGCCCAGCAGGCGGCGCCATGCACAAGGAGCACATGCTCCGTCACAGGGAAGTACTTGAAGAAAGAGAGTCACGACGCCATGGCGGGACAGAAAATCCGCATCCGGCTGAAGTCGTACGACCACGAGGTCATCGACGTCTCGGCCCGGAAGATCGTTGAGACGGTGACGCGCGCAGGCGCCACGGTGGTCGGCCCCGTGCCGCTGCCCACGGAGAAGAACGTGTACTGCGTCATCCGCTCGCCGCACAAGTACAAGGACAGCCGTGAGCACTTCGAGATGCGCACCCACAAGCGGCTGATCGACATCATCGACCCCACGCCGAAGGCCGTCGACTCGCTCATGCGCCTCGACCTGCCGGCTGACGTGAACATCGAAATCAAGCTGTAAAGAGGATCGCATCCCAATGACTACCACTTTCGAACGCCAGGTGAAGGGCCTGCTGGGCACGAAGCTCGGCATGACCCAGGTCTGGGACGAGAACGGGAAGTTCGTGCCGGTGACCGTCGTCAAGGCGGACTCCAACGTCGTGACCCAGCTGCGCAACCAGGACCGGGACGGCTACTCGGCCGTGCAGATCGGGTTCGGTGCGATCGACCCCCGCAAGGTGACCCAGCCGCTGGCCGGCCACTTCGAGAAGGCCGGCGTCACCCCCCGCCGCCACGTCGTCGAGCTCCGCACCGCGGACGCCGACACCTACGAGCTGGGCCAGGAGCTCTCCGTCGAGCTCTTCGAGGCCGGCCAGAAGGTCGACGTCATCGGCAAGACCAAGGGCAAGGGCACGGCCGGTGTGATGAAGCGTCACGGCTTCTCCGGCGTCGGCGCGTCCCACGGTGCCCACAAGAACCACCGCAAGCCGGGATCCATCGGCGGCGCGTCCTACCCCGCTCGCGTGTTCAAGGGCATGCGCATGGCGGGCCGCATGGGCGCCGTCCGTCACACGACGCAGAACCTCACGGTTCACGCCGTGGACGTCGAGAACTCCCTGCTGCTCATCAAGGGCGCCCTGCCGGGCCCCAAGGGTTCGGTCGTCCTCGTCCGCACCGCAGTGAAGGGAGCCTGATAGGCCATGGCAACTCAGACCGTCAACGTCGACCTGCCCGCTGAGATCTTCGACGTCCAGACCAACGTGCCGCTGCTGCACCAGGTCGTCGTCGCCCAGCTGGCGGCCGCCCGCCAGGGCACGCACAAGACCAAGAACCGCGCCGAGGTCTCCGGCGCCGGCCGCAAGCCCTTCAAGCAGAAGGGCACCGGCCGCGCGCGCCAGGGCTCGATCCGCGCCCCGCACATGACCGGCGGCGGCGTGGTGCACGGCCCCACCCCGCGCGACTACAGCCAGCGCACGCCCAAGAAGATGAAGGCAGCCGCCCTGCGCGGAGCCCTCTCGGACCGGGCGCGCAACGGCCGCATCCACGTCGTGGAGGCCGTCGTGGAGGGCTCCGTCCCCAGCACCAAGGGCGCCACGGCGACCCTGCGCGGGCTGACCGACCGGAAGAACCTGCTGGTCGTGCTCCACCGCAACGACGACGTGGCCGCGCTCTCGGTGCGCAACCTCGACGACGTCCACACCGTCTACGCCGACCAGCTCAACACCTACGACGTGCTGGTCTCCGACGACGTGGTCTTCACCAAGGACGCCTTCGAGTCCTTCGTGGCGGCCGCCGGCAAGAAGAAGCAGGAGGACGCCAAGTGAGCGCGACCACCATCAAGGATCCCCGCGACGTCATCATTGCACCCGTCGTCTCGGAGAAGTCCTACGGTCTCATCGACGAGGGCCGCTACACGTTCTTCGTGGCGCCCGACTCGAACAAGACGGAGATCAAGTACGCCGTCGAGCAGATCTTCGGCGTCAAGGTCGAGACCGTGAACACCATCAACCGTGCCGGGAAGCGGAAGCGCACGCGCTTCGGCTGGGGTCAGCGCAAGGGCACCAAGCGTGCCGTTGTGACCCTGAAGGAAGGCACCATCGACATCTTCGGCGGTCCGCTCGCCTGAGCGGAGACCACTTTAACGAGGAACTGACACATGGCTATCCGTAAGCACAAGCCGACAACCCCGGGCCGTCGCGGCTCCTCCGTTGCCGACTTCGCAGAAATCACGCGCACGACCCCCGAGAAGTCGCTGGTCCGGCCGCTGCCCAAGAAGGGCGGTCGCAACAACACCGGCCGCATCACCACCCGGCACAAGGGTGGCGGGCACAAGCGCCAGTACCGCGTCATCGACTTCCGTCGCCACGACAAGGACGGCGTCGACGCCAAGGTCGCGCACATCGAGTACGACCCCAACCGCACGGCGCGCATCGCGCTGCTGCACTTCGTGGACGGCTCCAAGCGCTACATCATCGCGCCGAACAAGCTCTCCCAGGGCGACGTCGTCGAGTCGGGCCCCGGCGCCGACATCAAGCCCGGCAACAACCTCCCGCTGCGCAACATCCCCGTCGGCACCGTGATCCACGCCGTCGAGCTCCGTCCGGGCGGCGGCGCCAAGCTCGCCCGCTCCGCCGGCGCGTCGGTGCAGCTCGTGGCCAAGGAGGGCAAGTACGGCCAGCTGCGCCTGCCCTCCGGCGAGATCCGCAACGTCGACGTCCGCTGCCGCGCGACGGTCGGCGAGGTCGGCAACGCCGAGCAGTCGAACATCAACTGGGGCAAGGCCGGCCGCAACCGCTGGAAGGGCGTCCGCCCGACCGTCCGCGGTGTGGTCATGAACCCCGTCGACCACCCGCACGGTGGTGGCGAGGGCAAGACCTCCGGTGGCCGCCACCCGGTCAACCCGAACGGCAAGCCCGAGGGCCGCACCCGCCGCCCCAACAAGGAGAGCGACAAGCTCATCGTCCGCCGTCGTCGCACCGGCAAGAACAAGCGCTAAGGAGCCTGACACATGCCACGCAGCCTGAAGAAGGGCCCTTTCGTCGATCAGCACCTTTTCCTGAAGGTCGCCAAGGAGAACGACAAGGGCACCAAGAACGTCATCAAGACGTGGTCCCGCCGCTCGATGATCATCCCCGACATGCTCGGGCACACGATCGCCGTGCACGACGGACGCAAGCACATCCCCGTGTTCATCACCGAGTCGATGGTCGGGCACAAGCTCGGCGAGTTCGCTCCCACGCGGACCTTCCGCGGCCATGTGAAGGACGACAAGAAGGGCAAGCGCCGCTGATCCTTCGGGATCCCGCAGCGTGAGCACTTCGAGAAGACGAGAGAAGGAAAGCAATGGAAGCCAAGGCATCTGCGCGCTACATCCGCGTGACGCCTATGAAGGCCCGGCGCGTCGTCAACCTGATTCGTGGCCAACAGGCGAATGAGGCTCTGGCGATTCTGAAGTTCGCCCCCCAGGGCGCTTCGGAGCCGGTGTTCAAGGTCCTCCAGTCGGCGGTCGCCAACGCGCGCCAGCTGGCCGACCGCGACGGCCTGCCGTTCAAGGAGGACGAGCTCGTGGTGAGCGAGGCCTTCGTCGAC
This sequence comes from Kocuria sp. SM24M-10, assembly GCF_001027955.1. NCBI lineage: Bacteria > Bacillati > Actinomycetota > Actinomycetes > Micrococcales > Micrococcaceae > Kocuria > Kocuria sp. SM24M-10. The sequence continues at coordinate 39,119 of NZ_LDNX01000116.1, forward strand.
GAGGGTCCGACCATGAAGCGGTTCCAGCCGCGCGCCCAGGGCCGCGCCTACCGCATCAACAAGCGCACGAGCCACATCACCGTGATCGTGGCGAGCCCTGACAGCGAGGAGGTCCGCTAAGTGGGACAGAAGATCAACCCGCACGGGTTCCGGCTGGGCATCACCACCGACCACGTGTCGCACTGGTACGCGGACTCCACCAAGGAGGGCCAGCGGTACAAGGACTACGTCCGTGAGGACATCAAGATCCGCAAGCTCATGTCCACGGGCATGGAGCGCGCCGGCATCTCGAAGGTCGAGATCGAGCGGACCCGGGACCGGGTGCGCGTGGACATCCACACCGCTCGCCCCGGCATCGTCATCGGCCGCCGCGGCGCCGAGGCCGACCGCATCCGCGGAGAGCTCGAGAAGCTCACGGGCAAGCAGATCCAGCTGAACATCCTCGAGGTCAAGAACCCCGAGGTGGACGCCCAGCTGGTCGCCCAGGGCGTCGCCGAGCAGCTCGCCTCCCGCGTGGCCTTCCGCCGCGCCATGAAGAAGGCCATCCAGTCGGCGCAGCGCGCCGGCGCCAAGGGCATCCGGATCCAGTGCGCCGGCCGCCTCGGCGGCGCCGAGATGAGCCGCTCGGAGTTCTACCGCGAAGGCCGTGTGCCGCTGCACACCCTGCGCGCGAACATCGACTACGGCTTCTTCGAGGCGAAGACCACCTTCGGCCGCATCGGCGTGAAGGTCTGGATCTACAAGGGCGACCTCACCGCCAAGGAACTGGCGGCCCAGCAGGCCGCCGCTCCCTCGCGCGGCCGTGGTGGCGACCGTGACCGCCGCGGCGGTCCGGGTGAGCGTCGTGGCGGCGGCGACCGTCGTCGCACCGACCGTAACGACCGTGGCGGACGCCGTGAGCGCGGCGACTCCGCCCCCGCCTCCCAGGCCCCGGCCGCGGGGGCGACCAACGCAGAGGGTGGTAACTAAATGCTCATCCCACGTCGTGTGAAGTTCCGCAAGCAGCACCACCCGAAGCGCACGGGCGCCGCCAAGGGCGGCACCACCGTCGCCTTCGGCGAGTGGGGCATCCAGGCGCTCACGCCGGCCTACGTGACGAACCGTCAGATCGAGGCCGCCCGTATCGCCATGACCCGTCACATCAAGCGTGGCGGCAAGGTCTGGATCAACATCTACCCGGACCGTCCCCTGACCAAGAAGCCCGCCGAGACCCGCATGGGCTCCGGCAAGGGCTCGCCCGAGTGGTGGGTCGCCAACGTCAAGCCCGGGCGCGTGATGTTCGAGCTCTCCGGTGTCTCCGAAGAGGTCGCCCGCGAGGCCCTGCGCCTGGCGATCCACAAGCTCCCGATGAAGGCACGCATCGTGCGTCGCGAAGGTGGTGAATGAGAATGGCTGTTGGATCCAAGGATCTCAGCATCGAGAACCTCGCGGCCCTCGACAAGGACTCTCTGGGTGAGGCGCTGCGCAAGGCCAAGACGGAGCTGTTCAACCTCCGTTTCCAGTCCGCAACCGGTCAGCTCGAGAACAACGCCCGCCTGAAGGCGGTCAAGCGCGACATCGCCCGCATCTACACGGTGCTGCGCGAGCGCGAGCTCGGCATCCGGCCCCAGGCGGGCTCCGCCGAGACCACCGCCGAGACCACCTCCGAGGAGGACGCCAAGTGACCGAGCAGATCAACAACGGGGCCGAGCAGGCCCCCGAGCGCGGTGACCGCAAGAGCCGCCGCGGCTACGTGGTCTCCGACAAGATGGACAAGACCGTCGTCGTGCAGCTGCAGGACAACGTCAAGCACGCCCTGTACGGCAAGGTCATGCGCCGCTCGTCGAAGGTCAAGGCCCACGACGAGCAGAACGCCGCCGGCGTCGGCGACCTCGTGCTGATCGCCGAGACCCGGCCGCTGTCCGCCTCCAAGCGGTGGCGGATCGTGGAGATCATCGAGAAGGCGAAGTAGACCGGACCGGCTCCACCGAGCCGGCCACCGCGGCGACGGCCCGTCCCTCCGTG